>CAZIQU010000204.1:0-3601 GCA_964541445.1 uncultured Lachnospiraceae bacterium
GTCTTTTTATAGGTGATAAATTTAGCGGACTGTACCGCGTCCGCCAGCAGCTTCAGTTCCGGCAGCTCAAATTCGCGCCCGGCCAGAAAATAGCCGCATTTTTTACTGCGCGTTCTGACAATATCAAAGCCCATTTCGTTGAGAAGCTCTATATCGCCGTAAACAGTGCGGCGCTCCGCTTCGATGCCGCAGGCCGCCAGCTTTTCGATCAGCTCGGGCACGCTGAGGGTATGCAGCTCATCCGTCTGCGCGTAAAATATCTTTAAAAGAGTGATTATTCTTTTACGCGGTCTGGAGGCGCCGTTCATCTCAGATTATACCCAGCGGTATAAGCGTAAGCAGCAGCAGCGCGTCCACCGAGGCCAGCACCGTGATAAATGTCTTCTGCGCTTTGTGCGGTTTATCGTGTACAAGGTACGAAACAAGAAAGAAAGGAATATACACGGTAATGAATACCGGCAATGCTCCCCACCATTTATATACCCATATAAAAGCCGGAGTCCAGGCGAGGAAAATTTCCACCAGCGAGAAGAAAAGAGCCGAGCCTACGGCGAAGACGATACGGTTATTGATGCCGAAGATCTTAAGATCTTTATCTTCCGGCAGAAGCTTTGAGGTAAAACCGGCGACGGCAAACATCATGGAAAGCTCCCAGCTGACACCGATAAGCAGTATAAAGCTGGTGGATTCCGGCGATACCGTCCAAAGGGCGTAACCGGTAATGTGGCAGATCACGGCGTTGGCGATCTCGTAAAGCCAATGCACACAGTACAGCGACAGAGCCGCGGCAATGCAGTCGTAATTTTTCTTTTTTATCTCATCTATATACATCATTACCACAAAAGCCAGCAGCGCGATAAAGGTCCAGTTGAAATTGCTCGGGTCGCGCACCGCCGCCTGAGCAGCCTCCGCCGCATCTTTATATATTTCATCTCCGAATAACATATATTCCTCCCTTATTTATGATAAAAATAAATGCCGTTAAATTATAATATATAAAGCTGCGTTTGTCAAAGCGAATGGCTTTACCGAAGAAGAGAGCACTGAAACAATAAACATTATCAACGGCGTATATACCGGCAAACTTGAGGCCACAGCCGAACAGCTTAATACGCTCTATGATTCCGCCGTTGAGAGCGATAGCGTTAAAACCGCGGAGCTTATACAGGGAGCTATCAATAAGCAAAATGCTCAGAACAATATAATTACCGATATAAACAAGATACAGGCGCAGACTGCGCAGAACGGCGTTGCAACGGAGGAAACGGCGGCAGTCGATAAAACACCTGCGGAAGATGTAAACGGGGCTGAAATGCCGATAGCAGAACAGAGCCAAGCGGAGCTTTATAACCCTTCGGAAGACAAAGCTATAATAGACGCTCTTATCGAAGAAAAACATTCCGATATGCTTAATAGCGAAAAAGTAGTTGAAATAACAGATGATGATTATGGAACTTCAGGCGGAAACGAACTTAATGTTAAAGGCATGAAAAAATCTGATTATCTCAAATATAAAAAGGAAACCGTTAAAAAAATTAGAGATAAGCTCAAACCAATATTAGAGCAATATATAGGTAAGCAGTACGATTTAAAAATAGACGGTAACAATGTAGAAGTTTACTTATATAGAAATGGTGTTGAAAAAATATTAGGCGATTTGAGCAGAGATAAGAGCGCCGCAGTTGTAAAATTTGATGAAATTATCAAAAATTCGGAGTATGTTTATTCTACAACAGTAGATGAAAAAGATAACGGTAAAAAGAACAATATTATTCGATACGATAATTTCTATTGTCCTTTAAAAACTCCGAGTAATGATAATGTTGGAGTAAAGGTTGCTGTCGCAAGGTTTAATGGTGGTGATAATAATATTTATAATTTGGACACACGAAAAGCTCAAAATAAAAATGAGCCGGTTTTCAACTCTGGGAACCTTTCGTCACCGTCCAGCACTCCCTCTGTTACATCCACCGACTCAACTAATAATACTATACCTTCCCCTGCGGAAAATGTCAATAATTCTAATAATTCTCAAACAAACTATGACACACAACAGACCGACGCAGATAAAACAAAAACGCGCAATACTGTCGCACCGAAGCTCAACATAAAGTATTTTGAAAAGCTCAAAGGAAAGGAGATGTCAGACAACCGAAGCATAAAGAATAAATTCACTGTTCAGGCGCGAATAAAGCTAACCGATAAAAACGCCGTAATATATGATTATTGGCGAAAGCATACTGATTCCGAAGCGTACTACCTTGTAAATACGCTGCAAAGCCGCTCAAGCATTGTAAACCAGATGATAGGTCATACAGTAGGCGGTAAACTCTTTAAAAAGAAAGTTGAGGGTATGCAGCTCAACGCCAAGCTGGAAAATGTCGGCGAATCTTATATGCAGATAATGAGCGATATTGCCGATGATCCGACAAAACCGCCTGTCGTCATTTTCATGACAGAAGCGGTTTCTTTTCTATTATTCGGAATCCGCAGCTGCCGGGTTAAGCGCCAGATCTATCAGGCGGAAGAGCTCAAGCTCACTGCGAAATGGTTTGGTCAGCCCTTTTTCCACCCAGCAAAGGCTGCCTTGCCATGAGGCGTGCTGCCGGTAAACGACTTGAAGGATAAACGTGCCGCGCTGCCCGTTCGGTCGTTCTGCGGCGGTATCGCCGCCCGTTTGCGGCTCGGCCTGTTTCTTTTCGCTTTCAGCATTGCGCGGCGCCGAAGATTCGGAGGAACGGCTCGTTTTGAATGAACGCGCCGTGGTAGAGGCCTGCGGATAACAGGTTTCATCGTAGTATTTATCAAGCGCGTACACCAGCCGCTTCCACTCGCTGAAGACCTCCGCCTCACTGCTTTCATCCCGATACAGCCGCGCGGAAAATACGCTGTCGGAATATTCGTCGATACAAATGTACGACTTGCGCATGTATTCCCTGATCTGCGAAAGATTGTTCATTCGCGCCTCGCTAACATTTTAAAACCGCCTCATGTATTTCTTTTACATTAACACCGAGCCTGACAACGGCGCGGCGGAGCCGGTACGGCGGCTGTGCCGTAACCACCCGCAGTTCACCGCTTTCACTGTCATAAGCGGCGTCCGCCGTTTGCGGCAGCGCCATAAGCGCCGCCTGCGCCGTACGGGCCAGCGCAGTTGAGCCGCGCAGGTCTGTCGTTAATATAAATGTTTTCATATTTATTTTATTATACACTATTTCTCGGTAAAAAGCTCATATTTTTTACCGTCAATCTTTATTATGATATCGCCGTCACTGTCGGTGCGCAATACGCGGCAGCCGAGGTCGTTAAGACGGCTCAGCACTTCCTCATGCGGGTATCCGTAATTCGAGCCGCTGCCGGCACAGGAGATGATTACGCAATCGGGCATGACCTCACGCAAAAACAGATAACTGTTAGCGCCGGCGGCGTTGCTGCCGTGATGAGCAGCCAGCAGAATATCGGCGTCAAGATCCGCTCCGGCGGCGATAACGCCGTCGATCTCGGCACTGCCGGCGTCGCCGGGAAAGAGTATGGCGACATCCCCGAAAGTCACCTTCACGATCAGCGATGTTTCGTTGATGTTCACGCTGTCGTCAGCTGC
>CAZIQU010000205.1:0-3600 GCA_964541445.1 uncultured Lachnospiraceae bacterium
TACCTCCAGCATATATACGGGGTCGTCGTAGGGAGAAGACTGCTGCAGATCCTGATACTGTACTATCGGGCCCAGTGCCGGCACGCGGATGCTGCCGCTGCCGTAGAGCATGACATCGAAGCTTGAATCGGCCTGCAAAAGGTCGGCAAAAAGATTGCCCAACTCCGTTTCGGCAATGCGTGTGGGGTGCGTGAGGGCGCGCGCCATACGGGTGATGATGCGGCTGTATTTTTTATCGGTCTGATCCTTATAGCGGCCGAGTACATCTTCAAGAACCTTATCCGTTCGGCAATGGCTGTCGTCGATGGGTATGCACTGCCAGCTGCTTCCGATGAGCGCGTGGGTTTTGCTGTCGAATTCCAGATCGAATCTGCCGAGCTGATCGGTGCCTACACCGGCTTGTACGATAGGAATACCGTTGACTGTTTCGGGGCTTTCCATCAGCGTATGCGAGTGGCCGCCGATTATCATGTTGACGCCCCATTCTTTATTGAGCAGCTCCGCCAGCTCGCGGTCTTTTTCGATACCTATATGGGTAAGCAGTACGGTCAGGTCGATTTCGGTGGTCTTATAGTTATCACAGATAACGCCTATCTCACGGGCGGCCTCGCGCACATCGATGAACGAACCGATGACTTCTTCGGTTTTGGTCTGCGCCAGTATTTCCTCGGTAATAATGCCGATGAAGAGAATGTTGAGCCCGCCGCACTCGATGATATGATAAGGCTTGAAGAGCCGCACATGATTCGTTTTGATGTACAGGTTGGCATTTATAATGGGGAATTTGGCGCATTTTTCAATAAACAGCAGATGCGCCACACCGTAATCGACCTCATGATTGCCGATAGTCACTACGTCCGGGGCAATCATATTCATCAGCTCTATGGTGGAAAGACCGCGGTATTCGCTGTCGATAACACTGCCGCGGAACATATCGCCGGCTATGGCATAAATAACGTTGTCCTCCTGACGGCGTACCTCGTTTATGTAGCCGGAAAGCATGGAAACGCCGCCGACCAGTTTTTCGTCGGTTTTCTCCGCCAGAAAATCTCCGTGCAGATCGTTGGAATGCAGCAGCGTCAGTTTGATGTTTTCATTCTCCTTGGGCATGAAAATTCCCCCTTATGTTTTCGTTTAATATGATTTTAACAAACTTTTCATTGCAGGTGCAATACGGTTATGATATAAAGTAGATGACAGCTAAAAATTGTGATTTTCGGAGGATGATCTATATGGTTTGGATAGCAATTATTGCAGTAGTGGTATTGGTTGTGCTGTGGGGTGTCGGCGCACAGCGAAAGCTTGTGGCGCTCGATGAAAATATCAACAACGCCATGTCGCAGATAGGCGTACAGCTTTCTTCAAGATGGGACGCCCTTTCGGCTCTTTTGGATCTGACCAAGGGCTATGCCGAGCATGAATATACTACGCTGATGGATACGCTCAAGCAGCGCCGACCGATAACCGCGGCCAGCACGGCGGCGGAGGCGGGCGAGCAGGACGGTTTGCTTAACAGCGCATTGGGAAGACTTATGGCCGTAGCCGAAAACTACCCCGAGCTCAAAGCGAATGAGAATTATATCACTACCATGGACAGCGTGAATCAGTATGAGAATATGGTGCGTCAGAGCCGCATGATCTATAATGACAGCGTTACCAAGCTCAACCGCGCCGTCAGGCAGTTCCCCACTTCCGTAATTGCCGGAATGATGGGCTTTACTCAGAGAGCATACCTGGAGGCAGAGGACGCCAAAGCGGCTATGCCCGTAATGAAATAGCTCACGGCCATATGTTTGGTTTGCGGGAGATATAATATGAGAAAAAAGACAGCAGCCGTTTTCCTGGCTGCTCTGTTGTTTTTGGTTTTTGCCCTGCCTGTACCGGCAGCGGCGACGGAAAACAGTAAAATAGATATAACTGTAACGCTCAACAGCGACGGCTCCGCCGATGTCACTCAGGTGTGGCAATGCACCAATTATGACGGAACGGAGCTGTATCTGCCGATAAATACCGAAGGCATCACCATAACCGGTTTTAAGGTCGCCGACGAAAACGGCCCGTACAGCGATGACGGCGCGTGGGATGTAGATCGCAGCTTTGAGGAAAAAGCCGGCAAATACGGCATCGTGGAAAAATCAGACGGTGTTGAGCTTTGCTGGGGCTTGAGCGAATACGGCCGCAAAACATATACCTTCAGCTACAAGGTCGGCAGCATCATGGGGCTTTACACCGATTACGCCGGTTTCAACTTTCAGTTTGTCAACGACAACATGTCGCTGTTCCCGGCTGATGTCACGCTTTCGGTAAAAATGGCCGATTCTACGGCTCTGAACAGCGATAATACCGCCATATGGGCTTTCGGCTTTAACGGTGAGATCAACTTTGACGGCAAAGGCGGCGTTTACGCGGTATCTGCCGAGCCTTTGGACGACGATATGTATATGAATATCATGATGCGCTTCGACCGCGCAATGTTCAGCGGCGGCAACAGCTATGATCATTCATTTTCGGAGCTGGAAAAAGAGGCCAAAAAAGGCAGTGATTATAAAAAGAGCTCAAACATTTTTTGGATGATTTTGGGAATCGGCATTTTATTGGCGATAGCGGCGGTGGTGATATGGCTGATAGTTATCTATATCACAAATACGCTGCTGCGAAAAAAGCTTTATCGCGACGCGCCGTACTACCGCGACACGCCCAACGGCGGCGATATTGACGAATCGTATTGGATAGCAAAGGAATTTTCGTTGTGCCGCAGCGAGAGTTCTATCATCGGTGCGGAAATATTAAAGCTTATAAACGCCGGCTGTCTCCGACCGATTACACAGAAGGAGGTCGGCTTGTTCGGCAGCGAGCGCGAGTCGGTGAATTTGGCGATCGCGCGTGAGCCGGACGGCACCGATAAAACGGCCGCTGAGCTTTTCGGGCTGATGCGCGCCGCTGCCGGTGACAACGGAGTGCTGGAAGAAAAGGAGATGGAGAAATACCTGAGAAAACATCCTTCATCTCTGCGCCGTATTATCGACGGAGCATTACGGCGCGGCAACGCGGGCTTTGCCGCCAAGCGCGGATACGCAAAGGGCAAGAGCGGACACATCAAGGATCTTACCGACCGCGGCAGGGACGAGGTCAGCCAGATGATGGGTCTGAAGAAATTTCTTCTTGATTTTTCGCTTATTGATGAGCGCGGAATAAACGAAAGCCTGATATGGCAGAATTACCTCGTTTACGCTTCGCTGATGGATATAGCCGATAAGGTGATTTCGCAGATGCGAAAGATATATCCCGATTACAGCGATCAGTACGATATATATGAACGCAACATCATAGTAGCTTCGACTTATAACAGATGTATGTTTTCGTCAATGAGCTCCGCGGAGAGCGCCCGCTCTTCCGGCGGCGGCGGTTCGTCTTCATTTGGCGGCGGCGGCGGATTTTCCGGCGGCGGCAGCGGCGGCGGCGTACGCTAGCCGCGAACTGCGAACGTGCCCGGGTCAGACAGCTATGCGCGGAAGCGCGGGGCTGCCTGACCCGGGCATTTATGTATAAAAGCGATGTGTAAAACGCTGTATGAAGCTTCTGACCCGGGCAGAACATAAA
>CAZIQU010000206.1:0-3551 GCA_964541445.1 uncultured Lachnospiraceae bacterium
TGCGGACCAGGTTAGAGGGCAAAGGAACCAGGTTAGAAAACAAACGAACCGGGTTAGCGGTCGTCCGCTCCGGTTTTAATCTATATCCATTACGGTCGCCGTCAAGTTTTCCTCCAGCAGCGGCAGATCCTTCATATATGTTTCAAAAACTTTAAACGATTTTGTCAGATAAAAGCCGTCGCATATCCGCTCGTCTACGGTAAAACCGAGGGTGAACATTTTCGCCGATATGACCTTGCCCTTTACGGAAGCGGCGCGCTCCGAAACCTTGCCGAGCGAGATGAATACGCTGCATGAGCCGAAATCGTACAGGTGGTGGTATACATATTCCTGCTTGATTGATTTCATGTTAGTGAGGAAGGCGCTGGCATGAAATGGGCTGGCCTCCAAAACGGCCTTGGGCATCATATTCCAGTCGTCAAATTTCATCAGCAGCCCCGTGCTGCGTTTGACTGTGCCGTTAGGCAGCGACATGAACTTTCCTGCCAGTGATTCGGTAAGATTGTCTGCGGAATCCTCCCGATTTTTTTTGATTTCGTTTACAATAATGTCATTGACTTCGTATATATTCTCGGTGCCTTTAAAATGGAGCTTCAGCAGTATTTCATCCGATTCGTCGGTAAGTGTTTTCTTGATGGTTATGGCGATCACATATTCGTCGCGCGCGTAAATACGGCCGTTGATGATAAAACGGTTGAGGGAGGGCCGCTGCGCCATGGTTCGCAGGTAGGCGGTAAGCACTACCGACATATAGGTCAGATCGTATCCTTTTTGTCTTTGTGCGCGTATGTAGTCATCCACGGGCTGAGCGAAAAAATCACGTTTGCAAAATACTTGTGCGCCTGTACGCCTGCGCATGATATGCGGTATCATCCTGAATATCGGGTCCAGCCCCTTTATCAGTCTGCCGTCTTTTCTCTTTGAAAACACTTCATACCCCTCTGAAGTAAAAATTATCATGTAATTTTAAACCATAGTTTGATTTTTGTAAAGAGTGTCGATAATTTTTTTGTGATATATGCTTTATTTATGCGAAAAAAGGTGGTTTTTGATTGACAGAATCCACCGCAGATGATATTATGATGAAGCTGACTTTTCGGCGCGTTTTTTTAATGTGCAAAAAACAGCAAAAGAAAATGAAAGGAGAATCGAATGCCGACTATTAATCAGATAGTGCACAACGGCAGAGAAACGGTCACCTATAAGACCAAAGCTCCGGCTTTGGAGTCAAATCCGCAGAGACGCGGGGTATGTACCGTCGTAAGAACCGCGACCCCTAAAAAACCTAACTCGGCGATGAGAAAAATTTGCAGAGTAAGACTTACCAACGGGATCGAAGTAACGGCTTATATACCGGGGATCGGCCATAATCTGCAGGAGCACAGCGTCGTAATGGTAAAGGGCGGAAGAGTTCGTGACCTGCCCGGCGTACGTTATAAGGTCATTCGCGGTACGCTCGATACCACGGGAGTTGCCAACAGAATGCAGGCGCGCAGCAAGTACGGCGCCAAGAGACCGAAACCGGATTCGAAAAAATAAGTATTAATTGTGTATACAATCGTTTAGATAAATGCACAGACGGCAAACATCGCTTTGTCGAGTACCTATGAGAATTTAACTATTAAAAAGGAGGGAAGCAAAGTGCCCAGAAAAGGACCTGTACCTAAAAGAGAGGTACTGCCCGATCCGATTTACAACAGCATAACCGTGACAAAATTGCTTAACGGTATTATGCTGGACGGAAAAAAAGGAACAGCGCAGCAGATCGTGTACGGCGCATTTGATATAGTCAGCGAGAAGACCGGAAAAGAACCGCTGGCCGCTTTTGAGGAAGCACTCAATAATATTATGCCCGTGCTCGAGGTAAAGGCAAGAAGAGTAGGCGGCGCGACATATCAGGTTCCTCTGGAAGTTTCACCGGCAAGAAGACAGACACTCGGTCTGCGCTGGCTTGTTGGTTATTCCAGAAAGAGGAGCGAGCGTACTATGAAAGAACGTCTCGCCGGCGAACTCATGGATGCTATCAATAATACGGGAGCATCTGTAAAGAAGAAAGAAGACACCCATAAAATGGCAGAAGCCAATAAGGCGTTTGCGCATTATAAGTGGTAGAAAAGGTAGAAAACATAAGTGGACAGGACAGAAACGCTTAAAGACACCAGAAACATCGGCATAATGGCCCATATTGACGCGGGTAAGACCACCACTACCGAACGAATACTTTTTTATTCGGGTATCATTCACAAGACCATGGAGACCCACGAAGGCGGCGCGCAGATGGACTGGATGGAGCAGGAGCGCGAACGCGGTATCACCATTACTTCCGCGGCTACTACCACTCATTGGCGCGGTTGTACCATCAACATTATTGATACTCCGGGCCATGTGGATTTTACGGTTGAAGTGGAACGTTCGCTGCGCGTGCTTGACGGAGCTGTCGCTGTTTTCTGCGCCAAGGGCGGCGTAGAGCCGCAGTCGGAAACGGTATGGAGACAAGCTGATACCTATAATGTGCCGAGAATAGCTTACGTTAACAAAATGGATATCACCGGCGCTGATTTTTTCAACGTCGTGAGGATGATTAAGGAACGTCTCGGCGCCAACCCGGTACCGGTACAGCTGCCGATCGGCAAAGAAGATTCCTTTGAAGGAATAATCGACCTTGTGGAAATGAAGGCCGATATCTATGACCGTGACGCCGAAGGCAAGCTCTTTGATGTCAGCGATATCCCCGAGGATATGAAAGCTATATCGGAGGAATACCGCGATAAGATGCTTGAAGCCATCTCGGATTACGACGAAGGCGTAATGGAAAAATATCTGGGCGGGGAAGAAATCTCCGCCGAAGAAATACGCACGGCATTGAGAAAGGCCTGCCTCTTGGCCGAACTCATACCGGTCACCTGCGGTTCATCTTTCAAAAACAAGGGAGTGCAGAAGCTTCTCGACGCAATCGTCGATTATCTGCCTTCCCCCGTTGATGTTCCGCCGGTCGAGGGCATAGAGCCCAGAAGCGGTGACAAGCTCGTCCGTCACGCCAGCGACGAAGAACCGCTTGCGGCTTTGGCCTTTAAGATCATGGCCGATCCGTTTGTCGGCAAGCTGGCCTTCACCCGCATATATTCGGGTGTGATGACTGCCGGGTCGTATGTATATAATCCCAGCAAAGGCAAGAAAGAGCGTATCGGCAGAATACTGCGTATGCACGCCAATGAACGTACCGATGTCGAAAAGGCCTGTACCGGCGATATCGTCGATTTGGTGGGCCTCAAATCGGTAGGTACCGGCGACACGCTTTGTGCCGAGAATAATCAGATAGTGCTGGAGAGCATGGTATTCCCCGAGCCGGTTATATCGGTGGCCATAGAGCCGAAGACAAAGGCCGGTCAGGATAAAATGATCACGGCGCTGCTCAAGCTTTCGGAAGAAGACCCGACTTTCAAGTTTAAAACCGACGAGGAAACCGGGCAGACTATTATTTCCGGTATGGGTGAGCTGCACCTTGAGATAATCGTTGACAGAATGCTGCGCGAGTTCAAGGTCGAGGCCAA
>CAZIQU010000207.1:0-2973 GCA_964541445.1 uncultured Lachnospiraceae bacterium
GCCAGTCTGCTGTTGAGTGTGGTCCTTCTTTCTGAGGGATATACGGTGGCCGGCATTGTTATCCTTTGCGCTTTGCTGGCTTTGTTTTTTGTTTATCTGATGGTTTTCGGTCTTGATATATCGCCGGCTGAATCTCCATCGGCAAATTATGAAAAACAGTCGCTGTGCCAGTGGCTTTATACACGCACCAGTTTTATTACCGATCAATCGGTTTTGATGATCTCTTTCCGGGCTTTGGTTTTGATGATCTGCATCTTCATCAGTATTCAGGGGCTTCTTATAAACAATCTGCCGTTTTTCGCTGATGAGGTCATTTTCAATAAGCTTCTTTACGTGAGTCTGCTGGCTTTCGCGCTTCTGTATCTTATGTTCGGCATGCGGTTCTGCGCTGTCCCGGCTTTCGGCGTTTTTTTAACAATCATGGCTTCTTATTATTCGCATTTGCTGATGCATACCTTTTTCCTCAGCGAATTGCAGCATAACCTTATCTCATATGCGCTGATCACATTTTATTTTTCCATCGGCGCGTTTATATTGATGCATAATATGCGTAAAGAGCTGTGTTATTACGATTTTCAGCAATACGAAAGAGGCGGTAAGATCTATGTTGCCGATCTTTATCTCGGAAACTTCAATTTGGCTGAAAAATACGGCAATTTGTCCGTGTACAGTGTCAGCCGCGGAGAGATGCAGGTTTTCCTCTCAAGTGAAAATATTCAGCACGAACTTTTCTTCATAGCGCGCAGCCACGGTTTTTTCTTTGCCGGCGCAGAAATATACGAAGGCAAGGAACAGGCGGATCTTTGCTTCTATGGCGGAACCGACGCAGCTTCCGAGCCTTTCAATATAACCTTGCTGCGATTTTTAAGGGAATCAGGGTCTGAACTGCTGTCGGCTACCGAGGCTGCCGATGCGGATTGGGATAAATACAAAAAAACTCTTTACCCGAAAAATCATGAACTGTGTGAGATAAACAGCCGCAACCATTTGCAGGCGCTTTTTGCCAAGGGTACTTCTTTCAACAGTGAATATGAAATTTCATTTTATATAAACTTCAGGAATAAGCAGGATCCGGTAGATTTTGAGAATATCATCGGTTATTTCGGCTTTTCTCTGATATATGCTTCCTATGATGAAATAGAGCAGGGGATGAATTCCGCTTATAAATACTGCGGCGAATATCGGATATCATCCTATATATCGCCGCGTCGACTCGAACATTTGAATAATTTGCTTTTGTACGAAGCCGAGGGGTTCGGCTGTGTGTATTTGGGAGAGTGGCAGATAGAAGCATGATGATTATCGCCGTAAAACTGAAGCGGTCATACCGGGCTGGGAGCAGTCCGGTATTTTTTATTGATACTTACATAGCAGACCGCATATATGCCCATATTTACGATATCCGATACCGGATATGCCCACCATATGCCCAGAAGCCCGAAAAAGTGCATTAAAACATACATACATATCAATACACTTATACAGCTGCGCACCACGGTCAAAACTGATGCGAGAAGCGCACGGTCGGTGGACTGGTAAAATGCTTGTACGCATGACGCCAAGGCGGTAAGCGGCATTGTTGTAAAGTTTATCCGCGTGACCTGTGTGGCCATTGCAATGAGACTTTCATCGCTGTCGTTAATGAGCCGCACCAATTTGCCGGCCAGTGAGATCGAAAATACCTCCAACACCAAGCTGGCGGCAAATGAAAGGATTATGGCTGTTTTAAGTGTTTTGAAAACTCTTTCATGCTGGCCTGCTCCGTGATTGAAGCCGATTATCGGCTGCGTTGCCGTAGCTATGCCGTTTACCAGCAGATAGAGAAAATTGAGCAGCGTGAACATTATCCCCAGCGCTGCTATGCCTGTGGTACCGGCGTAGCTTCTTATCGCTCTGTTCATGAAGACCAAAGTGACGGCAAACGAGCCCTCGGAAAGAAAAGCCGGAAACCCCGTTTTGGAAATATGCAGTATGTTTTTAATGGAAAGCTTCATTTGCCGCATATCAACGCTCAGCGTGTTCTCAGAAGTCCAAAAATGGGTGCTTAAAATTACCGCGCCGACGCACTGGGCAATGCCGGTAGCCAAAGCCGCGCCCATCATGCTCATCTGCATGGGGAAGATGAATATATAGTCGAGAGTCAGGTTGACGACCGCTGATGCCAAAAGAGCAAAGGTCACGATACGCGGATTGCCGTCATTCTTTACAAAACGCGACATTAAAGCATTATATCCGTAAAAGGGCAGAAAAAAAAGGATAGTACGGATATAATCCACAGCCAAGGTCAGATTGCTTTTCGTGCAGCCCAAATACAGGCATATCGGTTCGATAAAAATTATGCCCAATATCATCAAAACGGCAACAGTGGCGGAAATTATCACCGTCGTTGTGTAAAAAATATCGTTTGCTCCGCTGAGATCATTGCCGCCTTTTTTTATGGCGTGAATGGTCGATCCTCCCGTGGCAAACAGAATAAGAAGCGCCCATGACCAAGAAAGTATAGGCAATACCGTATTTATCGAAGCTATACCGAGACTGCCGACGCCTCTGCTGATAAAGACAGTATCGATCACGCTGTGTATAGAAGAAATAACCATGCCCACCACCGAGGCGAAAGTGTAGTGGGTTAGGAGTTTTTTTATCGAGTCGTTCTTAAGGTCGATCTCAGCCTTTCTCATCGGGAGCATTCCTTCTTCCGGCGAATTTCCCGTCGCGCCAAAGCTTTTCAAGATCGTATAGTTTTCTTTCACTTTCGGTAAAAATGTGAATGACGATATCGTACATATCTATCAAAATCCATTTGGCACTGTCATAGCCCTCTACGCCGTTTATCGGTATGCTCAGCGCCTTGGCTTTTTCGGTTGCGCAGTCGCTCAGTGTGCGGGCATGCCTCTCATTGAGAGCCGTGCAGATAATAAAAATACCCACTTCACTGGAAATATCGCTTACATCGACAGTATCCAGATCGGCGGC
>CAZIQU010000207.1:2983-3544 GCA_964541445.1 uncultured Lachnospiraceae bacterium
TCTTTAATATCCATTTATACATCCGTTTCATAATAAGATAAATGTCATTATACCATCATATATGCCGTTTATAAAATACAGGCCGCAATTTAGCTTAATTTTCCCGCATTTGTTCGATAATCTGTCGTCCGATGATATAATTTAAATAACAATGCGATTGATATGATGGAGGTTAGCATTGAAACGTTGTTTGGCTATGTTAACGGTCTTTATGCTGATTATATCTTTATTCACGGGAGCAGTCCTTGCCGAAGGCAACAGCGGCAATCCCGGCAATTCCGGAAACACCGGTGAAAACGATAATAATACAGGCGGAGAGGTTGTAGTCGATACTCCCGATCCTGCTCAGATACTCACTAATCCCGATTTTGATCTCAGTACGGTAGATCAGGGGATATTGGCGGCGTGGTACGCCAGTGAGGTATATGTTCCCGATGCTACCTTGGCCAAGGCTCTGCTGAATGCTTCAAATTCCAGCGTGCTTACCGTTGAGGCGATGTTGTCTTTGCCGGAAAATCTTGATCTTAATAACCTAGGCATCACCAATCTTACCGGCATTGA
>CAZIQU010000208.1:0-3503 GCA_964541445.1 uncultured Lachnospiraceae bacterium
AAGAAGTTGAGGTTGATGCCATCTGTGACGGAACAGATGTTTTTGTTCCCGGCATCATGGAGCTTGTTGAGCGCACGGGAGTTCATTCGGGCGATTCGATCAGTGTTTATCCGCCATTTTCCCTCAATGATAAGGTTAAAGGCATCATTCTCGGCTATACTAAGAAGCTGGGTCCGGCAATAGGCATAATCGGGCTTTACAATATCCAATTCATCGTCGATAAAAACGAGAATGTTTATGTTATCGAGGTCAATCCGCGTTCTTCCCGCACTGTGCCGTTTCTCTCTAAGGCCACCGGTTTTTCACTCGCCGATATCGCCACTGAGGTAATGCTGGGAAAAAGCCTCAAGGAACAGGGGTTCTTTGCCCTTTATCCCGAGGAGAAAAAACGTTGGTATGTAAAGGTGCCGGTATTCTCCTTCCGCAAGATCAGCGGTCTTGACGCTTATCTCTCACCGGAAATGAAATCTACGGGGGAAGCCATAGGCTATGACGATACGCTTTGCCGCGCTATGTATAAGGCTCTGCAGGCCTCCGGCGTAAATATGAAGGATTACGGTACGGTGATTGTCACCATAGCCGACGAGGATAAAAAAGAAGCTCTGCCGATAATCGAAAAGTATTACAGCTTGGGTTTCAATATCGAGGCTACGCAGGGAACCGCGCTTTTCCTGAAACAAAACGGCATACGTACGCGGGTGCTGGGAAAAATCAGCGAGGGCAGCGGTGAGATACTTGATTCGATACGCTCCGGTTATGTCAGCTATGTTATCAATACACGCTCGATTGTCTCCGGCGTCCATTTTGCCGACGGCGCCGCCATTCGCGCCTGCGCGGTAGAGAACGGCGTAACTACCTTTACATCGCTGGATACGGCGAAAATAGTGGCCGATGTGCTGGAAGAGACCTCAAACCATATATCCATGATCAATGCCTAAAGGAGAAAGTCTTTGAAACAGGAAATATTTACTGTTACCGAAAATAAAGAGATCGCTCCGGATACCTTTAAAATGACATTATCCGGCGATACCGCCGCCATAAGCAATCCGGGGCAGTTTGTCGATATTAAAATAAGCAATAAGTTTCTGCGCCGGCCGATATCCGTGTGCGACTGTGAAGACGGGCTGCTGACGATTATCTGCAAAACGGTGGGCGGCGGCACGGAACAGCTGGCGGCGATGCCGGCCGGCTGTAAGCTCGATATACTCACTGGCTTGGGCAACGGCTACGACCTTTCGTTGAGCGGCAGCGCACCGCTGCTTATCGGCGGCGGCGCCGGGGTCCCGCCGCTGTATTGGCTGTGCAAAAAACTGATTGAAGCGGGCAGAACGCCGCATGTGATTTTGGGCTTTAATAAAAGCAGTGAAGCTTTTTTCTGTGATGAATTTGCTGCCCTCGGTGCCGATGTTATCATTACTGCTGTCGACGGCAGCATCGGCGTAAAGGGTTTTGTTACTGATGCCATGCCGGGGATAGCGTACAGTTATTTTTATGCCTGCGGGCCGCTGCCTATGTTCAAAGCCATTGAGAAGGTCGCCGTGACCGGCGGGCAATACAGCTTTGAGGAGAGAATGGGCTGCGGCTTCGGCGCCTGCATGGGCTGCACCTGCAAAACCGTAAACGGCAGTAAGCGTATATGCCGCGAGGGCCCTGTAATGCTGCGTGAGGAGGTAATATGGGAAGATTAAGCACCGAGCTGAGCGGGTTGTCTCTTGATAACCCGGTGATACCGGCCAGCGGAACTTTCGGCTTCGGTCATGAATTTGCCGAGATATACGATATCAACTGTTTGGGTTCGCTTTGCCTTAAGGGTACTACTCTCAACGAGCGTTTTGGCAATGATACTCCGCGTATAGCAGAGTCAGCCGCTGGCATGATTAATGCCGTCGGGCTGCAAAACCCGGGCGTAAAGGCGGTAATAGCCGATGAATTGCCGAAGCTGAAAAAATGCTTTAAGAAGAAAGCGATAGCCAATGTCTGCGGCTTTTCGGCGGAGGAGTATGCGGCAATCGCTGCCGAATTTGACAGGGAAGAACAGATAGGGCTCATAGAGGTAAATATCAGCTGCCCTAATGTGCATGACGGCGGTATGAGCTTCGGCGTGAATCCCGAGGCGGCCGCAGCGGTCACCAGGGCGGTAAAAGACGTCACAAAAAAGCCTGTTTACATGAAGCTCAGCCCCAATGTCAGCGATATTGCCGCAGTTGCAAAAGCCTGTGAGACTGCCGGGGCTGACGGGATTTCGCTCATTAACACGATTTTGAGCATGCGTATAGACCTCAGGACTCGCAGGCCTGTTTTAGCCAATATTATGGGCGGGTTATCCGGTCCGGCAGTTTTTCCGGTGGCCTTGCGCATGGTCTATCAGGTCTATGAGACCGTAAAAATACCGATAATAGGTATGGGCGGTATATCTTCGGCCGCCGATGTCATTGAGATGATGATGGCGGGAGCCGCCGCTGTCGAGGTTGGCGCGGCAAATCTGGTCGAGCCTTTTGCCTGTAAAAAAATCATCGAAGATTTGCCCGGTGTTATGGATAAATACGGAATAGGGGACATCAGAGATATAATAGGAGGAGCGCATCGTGGGTAAGGACGTGATCGTAGCTTGTGATTTTTCCGGACGGAAAGAGACTGTCGCTTTTTTAGAGAAGTTCGGGGGACAAAAACCTTTTGTAAAAATAGGAATGGAGCTGTTTTACGCCGAGGGACTGAGCATGGTCAGAGAGCTCAAGCAGCGGGGGCACCGTATATTTCTCGATCTCAAGCTGCACGATATTCCCAATACTGTAAGGAAGGCGATGCGGGTGCTGGCTTCTGCCGATATAGATATGTGCAATGTTCATGCCGCCGGTACTGCCGCGATGATGGAAGCGGCGCTGGCCGGTCTTGTGCGGACCGATGGCAGCCGTCCGCTTTTGATTGCGGTAACGCAGCTCACTTCAACATCGCAGGAGAGCATGGAGCGCGATATAATTATTGAAAGACCTATGGAAGAGGTCGTAATGCACTATGCGCTCAACGCCAAATATTCCGGGTTGGACGGCGTAGTGTGCTCGCCCATGGAGGCGGCACAGGTGCACGCGGCCTGCGGCAAGGAGTTTCTGACCGTTACGCCGGGAGTACGCTTCGCCGGAGAAGACAACGGTGACCAGGTCAGGGTAACCACGCCGGCGGCAGCTAAAAATATAGGCGCCGATTACATCGTGGTCGGCCGGCCGATCACTCAGGCTGACGATCCGCTCGGCGCATATGAAAAATGTATGGAAGAATTTATAGGTTAAAGGAGAAACGATAAATTGCAATACACAAAAGAAGCTATTGCCAAAGATCTTTTGTCAATCGGTGCCGTGTTTCTGCGGCCTGATGAACCTTTTATCTGGGCCAGCGGCATCAAAAGCCCCATTTACTGTGATAACAGGCTTACGCTGACGGCGCCGTCCGTACGCGGGCATATCGAAAACGGATTGGCGGAGCTGATTAAGCGTGAATTTTCGCAGGCG
>CAZIQU010000209.1:0-3495 GCA_964541445.1 uncultured Lachnospiraceae bacterium
ACGAACCATCTTGATTTGGTATATCAGAAGCAGATATTCGGTCTGATAAATGAATGGATACAAAAACCGGGTCGGGCGGTGATCGCAGTTGTACACGATTTGAGCCTGGCTAAAGCCTACGGTACCGACGCTATGCTGCTCGATCACGGCCGCTGCGTCTCTCTGGGCGACGTTGAAAAGGTGCTCAGCCGTGATAATCTTCGTGAGGTCTATTCGTTGGATGTTTATGCCTGGATGAGGCAGATGCTTTCGCAATGGGAGGACAAAAATTGAAGGATTGGCATACTCTTCCCGCAGGTGCGAGCTTTATTGCTTCCTTCAGCGGCGGTAAAGACAGTACGCTGGCTATATACGAAGCAATCAAGAGCGGCAGATGCCTGGGGCTGATTGTTATGTTTGACGAAAGCGGCTGCAAAAGCGGCGCTCATGGTCTGAAAAAGCATTTTTTCGAGATGCAGGCGGCATCTATGGGTCTGCCGGTATTTTTCGGCACCGCTTCCTGGGCGGATTACGAGAAGGTGTTCACCGGTCTGCTGGCTGAGGCCCGCGCTATGGGAGCGGAATTTCTTGTTACCGGAGATCTCGATGTGCCGGAAGAAAACTGCTGGCACGAGAAAACAGCGGCAAATGCCGGGCTGAAGTTATATCTGCCGCTTTGGGGCAGGGATCATGCCGCTGAACCCCTTGACTTTACCGACGCCGGTTTTCGCTCGGTGACAGTATGCGTAAATACCGAGTACGGTATGCACCGCAGCGATCTCGGCCGGGTATTTGACCGTAAGCTGGTGGCAGAACTGATCGGGCGCGGCATCGACCCGTCGGCGGAGGCGGGCGAGTTTCATACGGCAGCATTTGCCGGACCGCTCTTCAAAAAGCCGCTGCGGCTGATAAAGGGCGATGTGCGGCAGGAAAACGAATATTATTTATTGGATATTGACGCGCAATGGTAAATATAAAACATACACAAGCATCGCAGCGGTATTATTATGAATAGAATTATTATCCTCACGGCAGCTTTTCTTTTTGACTGCGCGGCGGGTGACCCGCATTGGCTCTATCACCCGGTGATGGCAATAGGTTTTTTGATAACAAAAGGCGAGTTGTTTTTTCGCCGGGTACTTAAAGGTCATGAGCTGCTCGGCGGCGCTTTTTTGAGTATATTTGTCGGCGCTGTCAGTTTCGCAGTGCCGTTTTTTATTCTTAAATGGCTGTATTCTCTGAATACAGCAGCGGCCGCGATACTTGAGGGGATAATGTGCTGGCAAATGCTGGCGGCCAAAGGCCTCAAGGATGAGACCATGCGCGTATACCGCTGTCTGGCGGCCGGCGATATTGACGGAGCGCGGCGCTTCATATCATATATAGTAGGGCGCGATACCGAAAAGCTTGACGGTCAGCAGATAGTCAAAGCGGCGGTGGAGACCGTGGCCGAAAACACTTCCGACGGTGTAATCGCGCCGATGTTTTGGTTCATGATCGGCGGCGCGCCGCTGATGTTCCTTTATAAGGCCGTCAATACGCTCGATTCGATGATCGGCTATAAAAATGATAAATATATCCTTTTCGGGCGCTTTGCCGCCAAGACCGATGATGTTTTTAACTTCATACCGGCGATCATATCCGGGCATCTGTTTATTGTATCCGCCGCGCTGTGCGGCTTCGACGGTGCCGCGGCGGCGCGTATTTATCGCCGTGACCGCAAAAAACACGCCAGTCCCAACAGCGGCAAGCCCGAGTCGGCTGTCGCCGGCGCGTTGGGCATTCGTTTGGCCGGAGACGCCTGTTATTTCGGCAAGGTATATCATAAACCTTTTATCGGCGACGACAAACGCGCGCCTGAGGCGGAGGATATTCGCCGTGCCGTTAAGCTGATGTACACCGCAAGTGCAACGGCGCTGATTTTGGCGGCACTTGTCGCCGCCGCAGTGTATTATCTGTAAAAGATAAAAATGTCCGCCTATGTAACGGCGGCACATTTGTTGCTATTATATATAATGTATTTTTTCGGGAGGTATATCATGCCGGAAGAGCATGGCGGTGATGTGATCTCCGCCGCGGAGGCAAGCGGCCTTAAAAATATCATCGACTTCTCCGCCAATATCAATCCGTTGGGAATGCCCGCTGCCGTAAAAGAGGCTTTGATCGATAACATCGACGATTATGCACTTTACCCTGATATCGGCTGCCGGGAGCTGCGTGACGCCATAGCTCGGCATTATGGGCTTAAACGTGAAAACATTGTCTGCGGCAACGGCGCCGCTGAGGTGATATTTAAGCTGGCGTTCGCGCAGCGTCCGCGTACGGCGCTGATCTGCGCGCCCACCTTTTCGGAATACGCCAACGCCCTGGAAAGCGCCGGCTGCACGGTACGGCATCATAAGCTTTACGCGCGCGATGAATTCGATGTGAAGGAAGATATTCTGGCAGCGATAACAGATGATACCGATATGGTTTTTCTCTGCTCGCCGAATAACCCTACCGGCCGGCTGATAAACAGAGAGCTGCTCGGCAAAATACTGGTGCGGGCCCGAGCTGTGGGGGCAAAGGCGGTCATCGACGAGTGCTTCATGGATTTTGTCGAGCAAGCCGGTGAATTCACCGCGCTGCCGTTTATAAAAGAATACGACGAACTGATTGTACTGAAGGCATTCACCAAGATATACGCCATGGCCGGGCTGCGCCTCGGCTACGCGCTTTGCGGCGATGTAGAGCTGTGTGAAAAACTGCGGGCCTTCGGTCCGCCGTGGAATGTGTCGGCGCCGGCGGCCGCCTGCGGCATCGCGGCAATGAAGCTCAACGGCTTGGCCGAGCGCACGGCTGCGTATACCGCGGCACAGCGAAAGCGGCTTGAGGCGGCGTTGGCGGAAGCGGGCATGAAAACGGTCGGGTCCGCCGCCGACTATATACTGTTTTACAGTCGGCGCACCGATATATATGAGCAGTTGCTGGCCAACGGCATATTGATCAGACGCTGCAGCGGTTATAAGGGGCTTGACGAACACTATTTCCGCACGGCGGTACGCAGTGAGAGCTATAATGATATCTTTATTGAGGCACTGCGCACGATCAAATGCGGCAGTTGAGATGCGGAAATTGAGAGTGCCTTCAGTGCAATACAAAATGACGGCGCAAAAAAGTGCCTGATTTTGAATATAATTCAACCAATAGGTGTAAAAAATGGCTTAAAACCGTAATTCGCCTCCAAAGAGGTCTTTAGATGGCAAAACAAAGAGATTTTTTCTAAAAAAAAAGAAGATTTTAGTTGACAAGAAAAGAGCTCGGTGGTATTATATAGAAGCTGTCCGACAGAGACACCACTTCGGAGCCCGCGGACGGCGCGTTAATTGAGAAATGAATAGAGAAGATTTAGGACGAATTAAACTATAAGAAGTTAATTGTAATTGAGCCGGATTTGATCTTGAAACAATATGTGTAAACATATAAATTTTTTAAGAGTTTGATCCTGGCTCAGGACGAACGCTGGCGGCGTGCTTA
>CAZIQU010000210.1:0-3494 GCA_964541445.1 uncultured Lachnospiraceae bacterium
CCAAAAAGTAATAATACCACGCCGCAAATGAGCAATGCGGTGATTGGTCCCGTCAATAATCAGAAAGACGCCTTCTTTTTCCGCGGCCCCGATAACAGCCGCTACGTCTTCGGTCAAAATAAGCTCCCTGTTTAATTTAGTTAAAATCGCCTCGTCTATCTGTAATTCAGGCAAATGCTCTTCACAAGGCAATTCGTCACCGGGGCAAAATCGTTTTATCAGCTCACGTTTCAGTGCCTTTCTGTTTTCTCTGCGCTGCTGTAAAGAAGGACATTTTTTTCCGTTTTGATTGATACCATTGATCATGTCGAGTACATGCCGACATTCCTTACCTTTGGAAAGAAAAATATCGCAGCAGTTTGTGCAGTACGTTATGTATGGCAGTTCACTCATTTGCACTTGTTCTTCAACCTGCGCATCGGCCACCTGCCGATTGACCGCATAAGTATGGCCACCCCAGCTGCAGCATTGTGATTTTTCGCCGTGATATTTTAATTCTTCCAGCTTAATCCCGCTTTTTTCGACAATATTTCTTACTGATTTCTGCAAAAGAGGAAAATCTCGCGACGCACACGGATCAAAAACTGCCGCCGTTGCGAAAGGCATTTTCTCACTGTTGTATTCCATATCTTTCATCTCGTAAAGCATTATTACCGGAATTTGTGATAAATAAGTTTTAAAAATTTTATAGCATGAGGGACAAACGGTTATCACTTCCGGGCAGCCCGCTTTATGCCAATACTCAAGTATTCTTTTATGTTCGTCGAGCATACTTTCTTCATCTCCCGCCCATAAAAGCGGCGCGGCGCAGCAATAAAGCAAAAGAGAAGTATCGGGATATGTTTTAAGCAGTTTATCGTATGTCATGCTTACATAGCGCGGATCACTGCCGCCGGCCTGACAGCCGGGGAAAAACATATACTTTCCGGAAGCTTCATTCGGCTGATAAAAAAACGCCGCGCTTTCCGAATCGGCAAACGCCATATCTCTCAGCCAAAACTCATGATGAGCCGGTGGGATTACACCTTTTGAGAAAAGTTCGGTACGCGCCTCCAAGAGGACCTCACCCACGTTAATCCCCTGAGGACAGATCTTCTCGCACAGGCCGCAGAAATTACAGCCGCCTATCTGTCTCATTCCCTCACGCGTTTCAGCGTGCTCAAGCAAGTTGAGAGAAAGCCCTACAGAACGAGCCAAATCGGTAACTGTTGAGCCGTATGCCCTGAGCATCACACACTCATTAAGGCAGGCTGAACAGTCACACCCGGTACAGCCTGCGGCTATTTCTTTGGCCGAGACTTCGCAGAGATTTTCTGCACTGTTCACATCTAAAAGAGGGTTATCGGTTGTATTAATCTCTGTCGCTCTATTAACAAGAGCTTCGATCTCATCATAGCTCGGCAGCTTGCCGGTTTTCAAATACCACTCTATCTGTCTAGCAAACAATTTACCTATCTGTATATCAAAAACAAGCTGACTTGACCCCGGCAGGCGGAAGACATTCTTACCGTCAAATTTCAAATCTTTATCATTGGTAACTATTACGACATCGTAATCATCCGATGAAAAGTTTGCAAGATCCGCATTCATAATAAAAGAACACTTGACATATTTAAACTGATCAATAATCGCCGGTTCAAAAATTTCACGGGGAAGATATTTTTCAATCGACTCGCAGATATGGCCTTTACGCTCACAAACAACCACATCAAAGCCGTTTTGCGCCAGCCGAAGAGCGCATGCAACACCTTTAAGGTCTGCGCCCACCACTGCAGCGGTCTTGTTTTGTCTTGCAGCGTTATAATTTACCGGGTCTCGGCTGCGGGCTTTGTCATATGCGGCTTTTTCAAGGGCAGGGATAATTACACCCTGATTGTTTAAATGCGCCGCACAGACTTTTCGGCAGGGGGCCGGACAAAGCTGATACACCAGCCCCGGAAAAATAACCGCATCACGATAAAGATTAAAAGCACCGCTGATCCCGCCGATTTTATGCTTTTCCGTAAATTTTCTGATATCAAAGTCAAAAGGACATACCGCCATACACGGAGAATCTGCACCGTGCATGCATTTATACAACGAAGAAAGATTTGCTTCTTTTTTTGGCATACAAGCCCTCCGAACAATATAACAAAAAAGCCCTGACGCCCCTGAAGACGGCAAGGCCTTTTGCATTAATTATTTATAATCTTCGGCCACGGCATTTTCCGCCGCTGTAATTTTGCCCTTATTAACAAAAGCCTGGGCTTCATCGATCATCTCATCGAAATCTATGCCCAAATAGTACTTATCCGGCGGAGTGACATTTTCTCCGTGAGCAAGTTTATCCAGACCTTCTTTGACTTTTTCCGGATATGCCGGCTGCTCGTATATGCGAACTCCGGTCGCATCGTATATGCCGCCGAGAACGGCGTAGTTTTGACCGGCAAAGAAGCATTCGGAAAGCCCATTGGAACCAAAAGGCGTGCTTTCGCGCGGTCGGTCTTCCAACCATGTTACCTGCATATCATCGGGAACATCAAGTATGCTGGAAAGCCCACTGCTTATCGGGTTACCGCATCGTTTGGAATCATCATAATCTTCACTCAAAGCATAACCGATGTTCTGGCCGATACCGCCGTAAGCCTGACCGTCAGCACCGAGATAGTTGCCTATCACACCGCAGTCTGACCATGAATGATAGCTGAGTACCTGCGTTTTACCTGTTTCCGTATCAACAGCCACCTGAGCAACATTAACCGCCCATACCGGTGTCGGCGACATTTCACCCTGACCGTCATCCATAGAATAGAACTTCGTCGGCACATCTCCCAATGTATAGAGTGCCTCATAAAGAGTAGGCAGCCCTGCGGCGACCATCTCTTCGTAATTGCGATAAGTACCGTCCTCCTTTTTCATAGCGGAGACTAACAGCTTGGCAGCTTCGTTGATCGCTCCGGTATTCATTACAAACGAACGGCTCTGCGCGGATATGCCGCTGTCCGGACAATATTTGGAATCGTTGATATCTACGTGTATATCCTCCGGCTTAAGATGAAGATCCTTTAACGACTCAAGCATTACTATCATGTTGCAGATATCTCCGCCCTGCCCCATTTCATGATAAGTATTGTGAACGTAAAATTTATTATCTTTACGTATTTCAACAGAGGCTCTGGCCTTGTCGTATGTACCCATTGTCGGGAAGAATGTTGCTATGGAAATTCCGACACCGCGTTTAAGCTTATCAGTAGTAAGCTTTTGAGCTTTTTCCTTGCACTCATCATAATATGGGCGAGCCATATCCATAAGTTTGGCAAGCTGAGCCACGTTGGCATACCTAGAACCGTTTACGGAAACGTCGTCACCGCGCATGATGTTCTTATACCTGAATTCAAACGGATCGATTCCGGCTTTTTCCGCCAGCATATCCATGAGAATCTCACCGAAGGTAATGGTCTGCGGCATACCGAAACCGCGCCACGCCGTACAATGATTGTTATTTGAACTGAACA
>CAZIQU010000211.1:0-3436 GCA_964541445.1 uncultured Lachnospiraceae bacterium
GATCTACCGGTTTGAGCTTCAGATAATCAGCATTTTTAAAATCGATCATATTTATCCTCCTGCGCCGTTTGATCCGCGTAAGACCCACGGCACAGCCCGATTATAGCATATATATGATAAATGGGCGGATATTTCGCAGGAATCTTTGCCGCAGCCCGTTAATTGAACACTACCAGCGCGAAGTAACCGATCTTACCGCCGCCGCCGTTATAGGTCATATGCTGGTTCAGCGACATACGCACTACATCCATGCCGCTGCCCTCCATGGAATAAACGGTCTTATCCGGAAAACGGCAGGGTTCATCGGTCAGCGCGGCACATTCGCCGCATATTTTGCAGGGCCCGGCCGCCATTACCCCGGCGTCCTCACCGGCCAAAAGCTCGCGCAGCGTATCGGCGCATTTCTGCACGGCCGCCACCGCGCCGTTGAAATCTTCCTTTATATTTACTATTTTATTGATGATGATGAAATGTGTGTATTTGCGCAGCCGGGCGCGGCAATCCTCCATACTGCCCGAACGCGGCGGGCAGGCGTAATTTTTGCCGTACATGCCGCAGGTATTGCGTTTGCACTGTGAAAAGACATTTTCGTCAAAAACTATGTCGTCAAATGATATTTCTTTGTACTCGTCGTAGCCGGCCTCTTTGACGGCGGCCGTTACATCTTCTATTTTCATAGTTTCTCCTCGGCGGCGGCTGAATTCCGCCGCTGTTTACAGTATAGCAGTTTATATTCGGCAAACAATCGTATTATAGCCTTTTTATTTGGTGAACCGCCGCTGAATGCGCTATAATTTCATCTATGGAACCCGATAAAAAAGAAAAAGCGAAACAGGAAACGAAGGAATGGGCGCTGGCGCTGCTTATCGCCGTGGTCGTGGCGCTGTTTATCAGAATATTTATTTTTGAACCGGTAGTGGTCGAGCAGACGAGCATGTACCCCACGCTGGAGGCGGGACAAAAGCTGGGGCTGTTTAAAGCCGCATATCTGTTCGCCGAGCCGGAGCGCGGTGATATCATCGTTTTCCGCAGTGACGAGGAGGGCGGCAAAGCGCTGGTAAAACGCGTTATCGCCCTGGGCGGCGAGACCTTTGAGGTAAGCGGCGGTACGGTATTGATAAACGGTGAAGCCCTTACCGAAGAATATTTGCAGCCGGATGTGATCACCGGCGACTATCCGCAGATAACGGTGCCGGAGGGCTGCGTTTTCGTCATGGGCGATAATCGCGGCGGCAGTCTCGACAGCCGCTCCTTCGGGCCGGTCAACATAGACAGAATAAAGGGGCGCATCATACTGCGGCTGCGGCCCTTCACCTTATTCCCGAAAATAACATACTGACGGAGCCGAGCCATGTCAAATGAAAACAAGACCGAAAATCTGCGTTTTTTGCTGCTGGCCTCTCTGTTTTGGGCCTCTACCGGCTTCATTATCCCTTATTTTGCCCCTTACGCTTCCTCTTACGGCATCAGCGCCACCGTTATCGGCTTTATGAGCAGTCTTTACGGGCTGGCGCAGCTCTTGCTGCGCGTACCCATGGGTATGCTCGGCGACCGGTATCACTGCCTGAAGTTATTTATGATGACCGGGCTGCTGGCGCAGATAATGTGCGCGGTGCTGTGCTTTTATCCCTGCGAAATCAATTTTTTTCTGTCTAAATTCTGCTCCGGTGTCTGTGTCGCCACATGGGTGGCGTATTCGGTCTATTTTATGGAAATGAACAAGGGTACCGATGCCCGTAAGGCCACCTCGCTGCTTTCCGTTGCCAACAATCTCGGTACGCTGCTGGGCTTCTCGACCGGCGGGCTGCTGATGAGCCGCTTCGGCTTTTCGTCGCTGCTTTGGGCGACTGCCGCCGCGGCGTTTTTGGGGCTGATACTGGTATGCGGACTGAAAAAGCACGATTACGAATTTTCACCCCGGCCTTTCGGCGAATATCTGCGGCCTCTAGGCGACAAACGCCTGCTGGCCGCCTCGGCCGTTTCCGCCGTGATGATGCTCATGGTCAAGGGCACCTCCGCTTCTTTTACCGGCAGTTATGTTCTCTCTATCGGCGGCACGCAGCTGCAGGTGGGGCTTATCAATACCGTGCTTTCGGCTTCGGCCTTTGCCGTTTCGCTGTTTTTGATATCGCGGTACGCGCAGAAGATAGCCGGCACGACGCTGTTGTCTGTCGCCTTTATTCTCGGCGGGCTGGCCTCGGTATGTATCGGTTTTACATCTTCGCCGGTAATCGTGCTGCTCATGCAGGCGGCGCTGGGGCTCACACAGGGGGCCGTTCTGGCTATATCCATGGCTATGGCGGTGGGGCATGTTCCGGCGCAGAACAAAACAACCGCCATGGGCGTATATCAGAGCCTTTACTCACTGGGCATCACCTTAGGGCCGATCATAACCGGTTCGCTCATCGATGCCTTCGGCAGCTACCGACCTGCCTACACGCTCACCGGTCTGTTGGCTCTGCCGGCGCTGGCGCTCATCGCATGGGAAAAAAGCCTTATCCGCCGTGATATTGGATAAAAAATAATTTATACACGCCTATTGACTTTATTTACAAGATGATGTATATTTAGCGTACAGTCGAATACTAGATACGGTATAAGAGGAAGACGGTGCAAATCCGTCACAGTTTCTTTGCTACTGTAAGGACAAAATGGCCGCGGCGCGTCACCGCTGAAAACGGGAAGGCGCGCAGCATGCAGGGTCGTCCGAAGTCAGGATACTCAAACCGATATTTACAGGCGATTACGAAGCTTCAAGGAAAGCTGCGAAATTTTGTTTTATATGAGCTTTCCGCATGAAGCACACATATGCGGGGGCTCTTTTTGAATAAAGAAGAGAAAGAGAGAACGACAGAAAATGAACTACAACAACGAAAAAACATTTTGCCCGGTATGGTGCAAATACTATTACGCCGGCTGTGTCAGGCAGTGTGAAGAAGACGACAGCCTGCTTTCCAAAAGAGCGGCGCTGGACAAGGCTGCCAAATGGAAGAACCCGCAAAGCGCTCTTCTTTAAAAATTTGCTGCAATCGCTGAGCTATCTGCCATAATTCAGCGCTGCATATATACCCGGAATCACTTCCGGCAACCTCCTTTTATAAGTCCGCTGCGGCTCCACCGGCTGCGGCGGACGCAAAAAAAATCAGGGAGAATTAAAATGACATATCCGCAGGCCATAAGCATAGTGAGCGATTTTTTCGACCGTTCCGTAATGACTCCCGATGAGACGGAAGCCTTTCAGCTGCTGCTGAAAAAACTGTCGGCAGAAAACAGCTGAAGCGTTCAGCTGTCGGGTGAGCCGCCCCTGCGTTTATATTACTTATAATCCGAATTCTTGCCGCCGCGGGCGTTTTGTCCGCGCGTGATAGACAGCCGCAAAAGCCTCCTTCGTTTCGCCTTACCGGCACGCGGAGGTTTTTTTGCGGGAATAATAAGG
>CAZIQU010000212.1:0-494 GCA_964541445.1 uncultured Lachnospiraceae bacterium
GCAGGGACTTTTTTTAAGGTTAAAAGTATGAACATAAAAAAGAAAAATACGGTTGAAAAACTAATAAAATGCGGGTTCTTCCTTATCGGTATGATCACTGTCGGCTGTGTAGTGATGATCACGGTCTATCTGATTATCTCCGGTCTGCCTGCCATAAAGGAAATCGGTCTGATCGATTTTCTGTTCGGCGTCCGCTGGGCCTCCACCGCCGCCGATGCATCATACGGTATTCTGCCGTTTATCCTCACTTCCGTATACGGCACGGCGGGCGCTGTCGCGTTAGGCGTGCCGATCGGTTTTTTCACCGCAGTATATATCAGCAAGGCAGCACCGAAAAGGGTACGGGCCGCTCTGGAGACAGCCGTGGGTCTGCTGGCAGGCATCCCCTCGGTCGTCATCGGCTTCATCGGGATGCTGGTGTTTGCACCGCTCATCCGCGTCGCGCTGAACATCCCCACCGGCCTCACCGCCTTCACCGGCGTGCTGCTGCTGTC
>CAZIQU010000212.1:504-3374 GCA_964541445.1 uncultured Lachnospiraceae bacterium
GCATGATGGTACTTGTGCCTGCCGTCGGCAAAATATTCGCTCTGCCTGACGGCGCCGGTCTTTTTTCCGCCATAATAGTGCTCACCGTTATGATACTGCCTTCCATCATTAAAGTATCGGTATCGGCACTCGACGCCGTACCCGAAGAATATGCACAGGCGTCGCTGGCGCTGGGTGCCGATGAAACGGAAACGTATTTTCGCGTATGCGCTCCCGCCGCCAAAAGCGGTATTGCCGCCGCAGTAGTCCTCGGCGTCGGGCGCGCCGTCGGCGAAGCTATGGCGGTAATGATGGTAGCCGGCAATGTAGCCAATATGCCGAAGCTCTTTGTGAGCGTGAAATTTCTCACAACGGCTATCGCCTCTGAAATGTCGTATTCCTCCGGCTTGCAGCGTCAGGCTCTTTTTTCCATAGCGCTGGTATTGTATCTTTTTATCATGATGATAAACGCCTTTTTAAACTCGGTGCTTAAGAGGGGGGCGGCTAAATGAGAAACAGCTTGACGCGGCGGCGAAAGCTTTATAAGCTCTCGATGAATATACTGATGCGGGCAGCGGCTTTGGTTACGGCGGCGCTGGCGCTTTTCATCGCGGGCTATGTGCTTGTCAGGGGCCTGCCCAATATAACCTGGCAGCTGCTCACCTCCAAGCCCAGCTACCTTAATGATACCGTAGGCATCTGGCCCGATATACTGAGCACCTTATATATCGTCATTGCCTCACTGGCAATAGTTCTGCCGC
The DNA here is from genome assembly GCA_964541445.1 of uncultured Lachnospiraceae bacterium. Classification (GTDB taxonomy): domain Bacteria; phylum Bacillota; class Clostridia; order Eubacteriales; family Anaerofustaceae; genus CAZIQU01. Next base: position 1,245 of record CAZIQU010000212.1, read on the forward strand.
TGGGCGTAGGAGCAGCCGTATATCTGAACGAATACGCACGCAGCCGGCGGCTGACGGCAATCATCGAATATGCCGCGGAAACTCTCGCCGGGATACCCTCGATCATTTACGGGCTGGTAGGCATGCCGTTTTTCTGCCAATTTTTGCAGATGAAAACATCGCTGCTGGCCGGAGCTCTGACCCTTGTAATAATGAACCTGCCTACCGTTATGCGCACCGTGCAGGAAAGCCTGAAGACCGTGCCGCAAAGCTACCGCGAAGGTGCTTTTGCGTTAGGCGCCGGTCAGTGGCGCGTAATACGCACCGTGGTACTGCCCGGCAGCATCGACGGCATAATTACCGGCTGCATACTTGCCGCCGGACGCATCATCGGCGAATCGGCGGCACTGCTCTACACGGCCGGTTTTGCTCATGAAATATACGGCTTTTTCACCGGGCTGGAAAATGCCGGCGCCACGCTTACGGTATCTCTTTATCTTTACGCCAAAGAGCAGGGCGAATTCGGTGTGGCCTTTGCCATAGCGGCGATACTGATGATGATCGCTTTGGCGATAAATCTGGCGGCCGGGCTGGCAGGCAAACGGCTGCGCGGCAAAAAGGAGGAACAATGAAAGAAATTCTTTCCGTACATGACCTTTCACTGTGGTACGGCGCGTCACCGGCGCTGAAAAACATTAATATGGAGCTGCCGGAGAAAAGCGTTACCTCATTTATCGGGCCGTCAGGCTGCGGCAAATCAACGCTGCTGCGCACATTCGACCGCATGAACGATCTGATACCGTCAGTGAGAATAAACGGCAAAGTGCTGTATCGCGGCGATGATATCTACGCGCCGGAAGTTGACGTTACGGCCTTAAGGCGGGAGATAGGCATGGTATTTCAAAAGCCGAACCCCTTCCCGATGAGCGTATATGATAATGTCGCCTACGGACCGCGCACTTTCGGCATAAAAAACCGTGTTAAGCTTGACGATATAGTCGAAACATCGCTGCGCGGCGCCGCGATTTGGGATGAAGTAAAAGACCGGCTGAAGAAACCGGCGGCGGGTCTTTCAGGAGGGCAGCAGCAACGGCTTTGTATCGCGCGGGCTCTGGCCGCCGGGCCGCAGGTCCTGCTGATGGATGAACCCACCAGCGCGCTCGACCCCATATCATCCGCCAAAATAGAAGAACTTGTCAGCGAACTGAAAAAAAGCTATACTATCGTTATAGTAACGCACAATATGCAGCAGGCCGTGCGAATATCCGATAAAACGGCGTTTTTCCTCCTCGGTGAGGTAGTAGAATATAACGACACGGAAAAGCTCTTCTCTCAGCCGCGCGACAAGCGCACCGAAGATTATATAACAGGGAGGTTCGGCTGATGCGCAGAGATTTTGAAGCAGAGCTTGCGGAAATAAGCAACGAGCTTATCGAGATGGGCGCGCTGTGCGAGCAGGCCATAAGCGCCGCCTCACGTTCGCTGGCTGACGGCAGCCGCGCAGAAGCGGCCGATGTAAAGCCCTATGAGGAGCGGATCGACAGAAAAGAAAGGGACATCGAAACGCTCTGCCTGCGCCTGATCTTACAGCAGCAGCCGGTGGCGCGCGATCTGCGCTTTGTATCGGCGGCGCTGAAAATGATCACCGATATGGAACGCATCGGCGACCAGGCTGCGGATATCGCCGACATAGTCGCCTGCATCGACGACAGCGCAGCTATGCACAGCGATATTATTGCCGAAATGGCCGCGGCCGCCGGAACCATGGTGACCGAAAGCATAAATTCTTTTGTAAAGAAAAATACGGCGCTGGCTAAAGAGGTCATCGCCGCCGATGATAAGGTGGACGGGTATTTCCGCCGAATCAAGTCGGAGCTCGTTAAAATGATCGCCGCCGATGCCGGCAGCGGCGAACGCGCTCTTGATATACTGATGACAGCCAAATATTTTGAGCGCATTGCCGACCATGCCGTAAATATTGCCGAATGGGTACTGTACGCGGTGAGCGGCGAACGAAAAGGAGATTGTGAGGTATGATCTACTGTGTGGAAGACGATACCGAGATCCGCGAAATAGAGCTTTATACGCTGCGGGCCTGCGGCTACGAGGCTGAGGGGTTTGCCGACGGCGAGATGTTTTTTGCCGCCGTCA
>CAZIQU010000213.1:0-331 GCA_964541445.1 uncultured Lachnospiraceae bacterium
ATTATCCGTATCCGGGTAATCCTCGCGCAGGAAAATAATCAGTCGTTCACAAGCCTGGGGATACCAATCCGTGTTCCCAAAAGCAGCATGCGCTTGGCGCGCTTGCTTCAAATGACTAACCAAAATTTCTTCAAGGGGCATATCATGCAGGCGCAAAATATGGCGTAAATAGGCTTGTTTGCCGCCATGGCTCGTAAAAGCAACGAGTTCCCTTTCGTCGCACAAGTAGAGTAGGTCCAGGCTGAGTGGCGGACGGGGTGGTAAGTGGTGGAAAATCTGACCATCGCGTGCGTATCCCAGGGTGAGCACCTCGATTTCCACCGGCAGATTG
>CAZIQU010000213.1:341-1981 GCA_964541445.1 uncultured Lachnospiraceae bacterium
GCTGACGCACCAAACCGTCATCGCTGATGCTGATGCGTGTGATGATCCCAAACACCTCACTTTGGTCTTGTAATTTGGCTTTGACCAGGGCGCCCAGCGCGGGGGTTTCGAGTTCTTTCACACGACAGCCGGCGACGAACTGGCGGTTGTCCGCGCGTAATAATTTGCCTATGGGGATGGTTTTGACTTCATTCATGCTCACCTCTTTGGGAGTGATTTTAGCGTTTGTTTGTGCGACATACTGCCCGTGGGCAACTGGTCCATGTCCAAGCGCGAGAGAAGCATTTCCTCTACTTCATCATGCTCGGCGATAATCACCACCGCTAATTCATGCGCGCGGTGCAACACGTAAGGATAAGGCGTTGGATCAAAAACCTGGGCGTCGCGGTAGAGTGCGGCGTGTAGGAGGTCGACTTTCTCGGGATCTTCGGCGACCCAGGCGGGAAATTCGACCCGCGCCAGCCAGGGCTTTTCGGGCTCGCTGCTCACGTTGAGTAAAAAGAAACAGACTTCGGAGGGATCCTGTTTGGTTTCATTTTTGGAAATGGCGTAAAAAATGGCTGAACGCTCGCCAGGTGCCAGGTGATTTTGGAAAATGGCAAGGTCGCTGACACCTTTGTTGGTGCGCTTTTTGGCTTCGTAGGCACGATGAGGCGCATCCTTGGTTTGGGCGTAAAGGTCCAACATGCGGTTGACCATCTCCGCGCCTGGTTTATCGATGTAACCGGCGTTAATCACGCCCAGGGCTTGCATGCGTTGTTCTATCTTTTGGTTTTGGGCTTGCACTTTTTGGCGACGCTCACCGCTCAAAGTAGGTCCTGTAAAGACTTCCAAGGGTCCATCGGTGAGTGTGATCGTTGGCTTTTCAATTGGACTCGGCAATGCTTCCATCAGAAACTGGCGTTCCAAAAGGTCACGATGCAAGGCAACTTCTTCTTCGCCGATGAGCGTGCCCTCGCTGGTGTAAAGCTCATCCTGGTCAAGCAGTTTGGTGAAAACTTGTTGGGTTGGCACCTCACCGGAGCCGTGTTCAACGTGAATTAAGCCTACATTAATCAGGCAAAATTGCAGCGCGCGATGGCGGTTGGGGTTGATTTGCGAGCCATCTGCGGCAATTAAGGTGTAATCAGTAGGGCAAACCGGCAAAGGGAAGCGCGCCAACATGGCTTCGTGACTGGGTTTGGCAGTATACAGGCTGCCGGCTTGTTGCTCGGCGCGTTCAACAGCCTGGCGAACGGCGTCTTGGTTTTCAGCGGCTAATGCGATTTGTGAAAGGACGATTTTGAGATTTTGACCCTGTTCTTCAAGCTTTTTTCGGGTTAAATCAGCAAAATGATCGAGATTACTTTGAATGTGGGCATAATTGATGGGCATATTCAATCCTAAACAAAGGCTGCGCGCAAGCGTGTTCTTATTATAAGCGATTGATTTAGTAATTCTGGAACAAAAATGCGCTATGAAACGTCAACAAGACAAGAAAGTCAACAAAGTAGGAGAATGACATGAAAAGAACAAAATGGATGCGGCTCCTTGCCGTCGTGGTTATCATCACTGCCCTGGTTGCGGCATGTGGACCCATGCAAAAGATTACTACAAACAACCCAGAAAAGAAGGTGGATCAAGTGGGAACAGCTCAAGTC
>CAZIQU010000213.1:2061-3359 GCA_964541445.1 uncultured Lachnospiraceae bacterium
GTAACCTTGGTGCCTGATATCGCAAGGATAAACGTTGGTGTCAACAGTAAAGCCGAAGAAGTGACCGAAGCAGTTAATCTAAATAACAAACTGGCTCTGGCAATTACCGAAGCCCTAAAGAAAAAGGGCATTGAGGAAAAGTATATTCAAACAGCCAACTTCAATGTTTACCCCATGCAACAGTATGACCATGTGACCAGCGAAGTTATTGGTGTGACCTACACGGTAGATAATACCCTTTACATTACCGTGCGTGATTTGAAAATGCTCAGCGAAATTTTGGACGCCGCAATTAAAGCAGGCGCGAACCAAATCAATGGTATTAGCTTTGACATTGACGATCGCCAAGCTGCCCAAGCCCAAGCGCGTGACCTTGCCTTGAAAGACGCCGAAGCCAAAGCTAAATCGGTGGCTGGTACGATGGGTGTGAGCCTTGATGAGGTTATTACCATCAATGTGACCAACAGCTCTTATGTCCAACCCTATCCAATGTATGGCATGGGTGGCGGCGAGAAAATGGCTATGGATAGCTCAGTTCCGATTTCCGCTGGTCAAATAGTCGTGACTTATGAAGTCACTTTGACCTATGGCATCAAGTAAAAGAGCCTTGAAATATGCTAGAATTAGGGCATGAAGACCCTGACATTCTGGCTAAAAGATAGAACACCAAGCTTGTAATCAGCTTTTGATTGCAAGCTTTCTTTTTTATTAATAAATTGTTGAATAGAAAGGACCTTGTAACCATGACGAAACTTGACGTAAAAGACTTTCGAAAGCCTGATTATCCCATTCATGACCTGTTGCTAACGCGGTGGTCGCCGCGGGCGATGAGCGGTGAAGCTCTGGAGCCCGAAAAACTAATGACACTTTTTGAAGCCGCGCGCTGGTCGCCCTCCGCGGCCAACTTGCAAGACCGGCTCTTTTTATATGCCTATCGTGACACCCCGGCTTTTGAGCAATTCTTTTCTTTGCTTAATCCAAGCAACCAGGAGTGGTGTGCCAAAGCTGCGGTTTTGATTGTAGTTTTTTCTGATACGCTCAGGCCAAGTGGCAAGGACAATCCTTGGCACGCTTTTGATACCGGTTTGGCTGTTGAAAACCTTTTATTGCAAGCTTGCACCATGGAGCTCGTTGGCCACGCTATGGCAGGCTTTAGCTACGAACGCGCTAAAACAGAATTGAACGTGCCTGAGCGATTTGTGCCCCAGTGTATGATTGCGATTGGACATCATGGCGACCCCAGCGAGCTTTCGGAGTACAACCAGGGGCGCGAAATACCCAGTCAACGCAAACCCATT
>CAZIQU010000214.1:0-1572 GCA_964541445.1 uncultured Lachnospiraceae bacterium
GCCGAAGCCGCCGTCGACAAGTATGATGTCGGGCAGCGGCAGAAACTTCGGCGCCGGCGCGAAATCGGCCTTTTCTGCGCGGGCACGTTCCAGTCTTCTGAATACTACCTCTGCCATGCTGGCGTAGTCATCTGCTCCCTCGACAAACTTTATGCGGAATTTTCGGTAATCCTTCGGTGACCTTTTGCCCTTTACATATACCACTTCCACCCCGACAGCGTCTGTTCCGCCGATATCGGAAATATCATAGCTTTCGATGCGCTGCGGTGTTTTTTCACAGCCGGTCAGTGCCGCAATTTCCATCAGCGCGTTGTCCTGCTTTTGCTTGGCGGCGTCTTCGCGAGCGGTTTTGAGCTGTATATTCATCAGTGCGTTCTTGCGGGCCAGTTCCAAAAGCTTTTTCTTGTCGCCGATCTTCGGCGATCTTATCAGGCATTTGCCGCCTCTGATGCGTGAAAAAAGCTCGGATAATACCGAATTTTCTTCCGGCTCGTTTTCTACCAGAATTTCCTGAGGGATATAGACCCCGGAAGTGTAGTATTGCTGCAGAAAATTGACCAAAACGTCTTCTTCGCTGTCCGATTCGGTCTTCTTTATATGCCGCGTAACCGTTTGCGCTATACGCCCGGCGCGCACGCAGAATATTTCCGCGCAGGCCGTGTCATCTGTTGAGGCAATGCCGACTACATCGCGCTCGTCATCGGAGGATGTGGTTATCTTTTGTTTTTCAAAGAGTCCGTTTACACATTCAAGCAGCTCCTTTATGTAGGCGGCGGTTTCAAAATTGAGTTTGTCAGCCGCAGCTGTCATCTCAGCTGACAGCTTGTCGGTCAGCAGTTTTTTGTTGCCGGAAAGTATCTCATCGATCTCGCCTACCCATTGCGAATATTCTTCGCGGCTGATGTCACCGCGGCAATGCTTTTGGAGCACATTTTGATCGGATAAACGCGGTTTATGGCCTCCATGCTTTTGCGCGCAAAGTACGAATTGGTGTAAGGCCCGTAATATTTGTCTTTCTTAATATCCCGCCGCCGCGTCAGCAGCAAACGCGGATACGGCTCTGAGGCAGTAAGTTTTAAATACGGAAAGCTTTTATCGTCTTTTAAAAGTATATTGAAGTAGGGACGGTACTGTTTTATAAGATTGCATTCCAGCATCAGCGCTTCCACTTCACTGTCTGTTACCACCCAGTTTATATCGGCGATATGCTCGACAAGGCGCACGGTCTTTATTGGCAGACCGCTTTTCTGGAAATATTGTTTTACTCTGTTTTTCAGTATTTTGGCTTTGCCGACATATATTATGTTGCCGTATTTGTCGGAGTACATGTATACCCCCGGAGACTCGGGAAGCATTTCCAGCCTGTTTTTGATATACTCATTCATGATAGAGAGATTGTAGCATAAAAAGCTCCGTGTTGGTAGCTGTGACAAACGCAAAACGATCGGCATGTTCTGCTGCCGGGCATTTGCGGACAGAATCGGTTTTTCGGCGGGAATATATAAAGGCTGTACCGTCCTTTTGTCGGATACAGCCCTTGTGCCCTCAGTCTATGTCTGTAGGAAAAAACTG
>CAZIQU010000214.1:1582-3295 GCA_964541445.1 uncultured Lachnospiraceae bacterium
ACTGCGGAAAAGGTGTGATATCTTCATCAAGAAATGATTGACAAAAATTTGCATCGCAGGGCTCGTCGCAGGTGGGCGGGACTTCGCAGAAACCGAAGTTGGGAACTTTCAACTGTACTTCGGATATCACCTTAACGATAAGGAAAAAGCCCAGTGAGAGCTGCATGACATTGTTTTCCGCAGGTACCGCGCAGCCGCATTCCACGTAGCTTTCCACATAAGGCTCGAATCGACCCTGTCTTAAATAGTCTTTCGGCGCGTAAACGGTAACATCAATGGGGAACCTGACGTAGTTGTCGCTCTGCGGCACGCCGCCGCAAATCGGGTATGCCGCTATTCTGAATATGGCTCTGTCACTGCGGCGGCGCATTATCACCCATACCGGTACGGCGGCCACGGCTTTCAGTCTGGCATAGCAGTCGTCGCGTTCAGTGAAAAACGGTTCGCTTTCGTAGGGCTCAACTTCGGCTCTGCCGAACTGTGTATAAAGATAAGTATAGTCCTCAAGCGTACCGCATGGCAGCTGCAATACGAAGGGCAGTTTCTCCAGACATTCGCGCTTGCTGCATGAATCGTATACTTTTTTTACGACCAGACAGTCAACGCAGCGCTTTGCAGCCTGGGTGTTGATTTTTTCGTCCAAGTTTAATATCCTCCCGTGAGAATGATTTATTCAGTTACATAGTATGAAAAAAAATAAAAAATGTTCTCCGGAAAGGTAGGAAAAATTCGGCAAACGGAGAATATATATGGTGAATGCTGCCCGCGATATGCGCGGGCCGAAGGAGGATAATTAATGCTGTCAAAAATTTATACATCTGCTTTGGCGGGGATTGAGGGCAAGATCATAACCATAGAGACCGATGTTAATTCCGGAACACCCTCATTTTACATGGTAGGCTTGGCCGATCTCGCTGTCAGAGAATCAAAGGAAAGGGTCGGTGCTGCGCTGAAAAATAACGGATTTTATTTTCCGATAGCCAAAGTAACGGTGAATCTCGCGCCGGCCGATCTGAAAAAAGAGGGGACCGTTTTTGATCTGCCTTTGGCTTTGGGCGTTCTGCTTTCTTCCGGGCAGATAATCGATATGACCGGGGCGGAAAAGTATCTTATTTTAGGTGAGCTTTCACTGGACGGAACAGTCAAACCGGTGAGCGGCGTGCTGCCAATGATCTGTTCGGCTTACAAAGCCGGCTTTGAAAATTTTATGATTCCCGAGGAAAATGCCGAGGAGGCCGCCTTGGCCGGCTGCGGCAATATCTATCCGGTTTCGGGCCTCACACAGGCTGTTGAGCATATCGCCAAAAGAAAAAGTATTCAGCCGTATGCCGCTGAGCGCAGTGAGTCTTTTGATGCTCATGTGTCTTACGATGTGGATATGTGTGAAGTTAAGGGACAAGCTCATGTAAAACGAGCGATGGAAATTGCCGCGGCCGGCGGGCATAATATGCTGATGAGCGGCCCTCCGGGCAGCGGCAAAACCATGCTGGCCAAGCGGTTTGCCACAATCCTGCCCGATATGACAAGAGAAGAAAGTTTGGCGGTCACCAAGCTTTATTCCGTGAGCGGTATGCTTAAAGCCGATATGCCGCTTATCCGTCGGCGTCCCTTTCGCAGCCCGCATCATACTGTTACGCCGGCGGCGCTGGTCGGCGGCGGGCACGCCCCTTTGCCCGGAGAGGTATCGCTGGCTCATGCCGGCGTACTCTTTCT
>CAZIQU010000215.1:0-3217 GCA_964541445.1 uncultured Lachnospiraceae bacterium
TTGGAATGTCTGAGGCTTGCCTCATAGACATGACAAAAGCTGTTGAGCATTTCGAAAAAATGGTGGAGATGAGGGGATTCGAACCCCTGGCCTTACGGATGCGAACCGTACGCTCTCCCAGCTGAGCTACACCCCCACACGCAAATATGATTTTATCAATTTGCCGGGCAATAGTCAATAAAATCGGTAAAAAAGCACTTTTGTCTGCGGACTGTTTTTATTCTTCGGCGGTAAATGTATAAACGCTCTCGCTGCGAAAATGCTCGCCGGCCTTCAGTACGCAGGAGGGAAACGCGCCGTGATTGGGCGTATCAGGGTAAAACTGCGGTTCAAGCGCCACCCCGGCATAACGACCGTATCGCTTGCCGCCCTTGCCCGCCGTTCCGCTCAGGTAATTGCCGGTATAGACCTGCAGGCCGGGCATATCGGTACGCAGCGTCATACTGAGCCCGCCGCCGGAAAGCACCGCCGCCGGTTTCAGCCCCTTGCCTCTCAGCGCGAAATTATGGTCATACCCGCCCCATGGTGCCAGCGCCGCGGCGCCGATACGGCTGCCGAGGCGGCATTTGCGGGTAAAATCAAAGGGGGTGCCGTATACCCTTACAAGCCGCCCGGTGGGGATAAGGTCGGCGCCGGCCTCGGTGTAAGCTCCGGCGTTGATTTTCAGAGTATGCTCCAGAATGTCATTCTCGCCGCTGAGGTTGAAATAAGCGTGCAGAGTCGGGTTCAAAACCGTATCGCAGTCGCAGTCGGCATTGTATTCAACAGAAAGAGTATTGTTCACAAAACGGTATGTCACCGAAAAATTGAGCCGCCCCGGGTAGCCCTCCTCGCCGTCGGGCGATACCCGAAAAAAGGTCACGCCGCTGCCGCGCAGGTCATACTCGAAACAGCGCTTATCAAAGCCGTTTTCGCCGCCGTGCAGATGATTCACGCCCTCATTGGCGCTCAGCTGACACACGCGGCCGTCCAACGCAAAACGCGCGCCGGCGATACGGTTGGCACAGCGCCCGATGACCGCGCCGATGTAGGCGTTTTGCTTTATATAATCTTCCCCGCTGTCAAAGCCGAGGCATACATCACGCAGCGTGCCGTCGCGGCCGCGCACCCATAACGAAACGAGCGCCGCGCCGTAATCGGTAAATGAAGCCTTCGTACCGTCATCATTTTCAACGGTGATCAGTGTCGCTCTGTTTTTGGCCTCGTCGCCATGAAAAAACTTTTGCGTTGTAATCATTTTCCATTGCCTCCGCCTTATCGAAAGTTTTGGATTTACGAAAATAGTATATCATCATTGCCGCCGCGCATACCAGCCATGTTATGGGAAATGAGTAAGCTACGAACGACAGGCTGCGGAAGGTGTCGGAGGCGATCGTCAGCATGAGCTGTCTGAGCCCGACAAAGGAGCACAGCATGATGAGCATCGGCGCATTGGCGTCGCCGTGGCCGCGCAGCGCACCGGCCAAACCCTGAATGATCGACATGGTCCAGTAAAAGGGTACAAATACCTTTATGAACATGAAACCGCTCTCAATAACATCGGCCTCAGCAGTAAACAGATTGAGCAGCGTGCGGCCCATCAGCACTGTCAGCACACAAAGCGGCACTACCACCGCCAGCGAGATCAGCAGGCCCTTCTTTGTGCCCTCATGCGCGCGCAGATATTTGCGGGCGCCCACATTCTGCCCCACAAAGGTGGTTATCGCCAGCGACATGCTCTGCATCGGCAGCATGATAAACACCTCTATCTTGCTGCAGGCCGTATAGCCGGCCATCACCGCCGAGCCGAAAGCGTTGATATAGCTCTGCACGATTATATTAGATATAGAGGTTATCGACTGCTGCACGCCGACCGGCAGACCGATCATCAGTATCTTGCGGGTCATGCCGTCATGCCAGCGCATATCCTTGAGCACCAGCCGAAATTTTTCTTTGGTGGTCAGCAGCACCGCCATAACCAGTATCGCCGAAAGCGCCTGCGAAATAAGTGTGGCCCAGGCCACACCGGCTACGCCCATCTTAAAGTATATGACAAAAACAAGGTCGAGCACTACATTGGTCAGCGCCGAAAAGCACAAAAAGAGCAGCGGCCGCTTGCTGTCGCCTACCGCCCGCAGCACCGCCGAGCCCATATTGTAGAGCATTAAACCGATAACGCCGTAAAAGTATATACGCAGGTATGTTACCGCCGCGGGCATAACATCATCGGGGATATTTATCGCCCGCAGCACCGCCGGGGATACCGCCACACCGATGAAGGTAAAGGCAACGCCCAAAATAAGCGTGATCGTAAAGAACGACTGCACCGCCTTTTGCAGGTTCACATCATCCTTCGCGCCGAAATACTGCGAGATGGCCACGCTGCCGCCGGCTGACATGCCCATAAAAAAGCCGATCAGCGCGTTTATAAGGGCCGCACCGGCGCCGACCGCCGCCAAAGCGGCCTTGCCGACATAATTGCCCACGACAATGCTGTCTACCGTATTGTAAAGCTGCTGAAACAGGTTGCCCAGCATCAGCGGCAGCGTAAAAATGACAAGTCCCTTTACAATGCTGCCATTGGTAAGATCCTTTGATTTCATCGGTTCTCCGGAAAAATATAAATTTGAGCGTGAGGCTCAGGGTATATCTGATGATTATAAACAAAACGCCCGTATAAAAGCAACCTTCAGACGTTTAGACAACAACTCTTTCAGATAAGTTTTCGCCGTTTCCAGATTACCACCCGACATCTGCGCTTCAGAAGCAGCCAAAAGGAGATAAAATTCCGAAGTGCGCATCGATACTTTATTGTCTATCTTATATCCAAGAGAGCACTTGTAATTAGAACCCGAGCGCTCAAAGTACTTGCCAAACCTCAAATCGTTTTCCTTATCAAATGCATTCAATAAATTATCCGAAATAGTAAAACGAGATTTGAGCAATGACACGAATGTTTGTTCCATAGCTAAAACATTTTCGGTCGAAGCATAGTTAACGGGAAGCAAAGCTGTAGAACTATTCATATCAACCAATGTATGGTTGATATCGTAAGCCTTTTTGGCATATTCGTGCGCCTTTTCCCAGTTACCTACATAAGCATACACACGAGCTGCAAAGCCATACGCCGAAACCTTTGAGAAGCGATAATTAAGTCCTTTGGATTGTTCATCCACATTCAACAAATTGATACCACTTTCCAGATCACTAAAAATCTGTTCGTAAACTTCACCAACGG
>CAZIQU010000216.1:0-1476 GCA_964541445.1 uncultured Lachnospiraceae bacterium
CGCTTACAGCTCTATTTTTCGGACAAACCTTGCAGGGGTGTCGTTAGCCGAAGCAAAGCTTCGGACTCCACCGCCTAACCTGGTACGATTTGTAACAAACAAACCGGGTTAGGGAGTACATATCACTGATGCCATGCAATATCTCATGTATCAGCGCAGCTTTATTCGGGAATCAACTCATCCTCCAATAAAAAAGAGCCCGCAGGCTCTTATTGTCGCATTGCTTTTTTTAGTGTTTGATTTTCATCGTCTTCAATTATAAAGAATTTGCCTCCTGTGCCATCGCCACATATCGGTTTAGGGTCGGTAGGCGAATAAAGGTAATCTTCTTCGCTTTCATCGATAACCCTTAATGCTCCGGTAAGTTCGTCAACACCCAGAACCTTATATGTGTTTTCATTAATCAACCCGCCAAAACTGCGACCTAAATATTTCACTTTCATAATTTCTTTACACCTTTTGTTTTATATTCATCAGCATAGCTCTTACCCATATACTCATACCAATGTATTTCATACCTGTAATTGTCGCCGTAACAAATTGCTGCTTTCTTCTCCCATTGCGCCATATCAGAACAATTTTCATACACAGTTATAAGCCTTTTTACATCTCTTATCGGTATTGATGTTCCTTTACCGCCTAAAAGCGTAACATCCGTCAAGTTTACATATTTAGGCACAACGCTTTGTATGTTTGGGAAATCAACATTTGTAGTATATCTCAATGTTTCAGGTGGTAATCCTGTTATTTTACGGGGATTCCCAGAACTTGTTATCATTGTAACATATTTTTGATAATTTATTTCTATTTTTTGAGCTTTCTTGTCTGCCCACACCGCCTTTTGGCTCAAGCTCTTGTTGTATTCATATACTCTCAGGCGTTCGTTTTGCGGGGTGAGTTTAGTCTGGCGGCAAAAGTCTTTATATGAAGCCTCTTGATCCTTTAATTTGACAGAATATTTCTCGAAGTCTGCTTTCGCCTGCGGACTGTTTTTCAGCTCACCCAGGCCTACGAGCTCCCGGCGGGTGTCACATATATCAGCGTTCTCTGACCCGGGCACAACTGCCGGTACCGTCCCGGCGTTTAATGCCCGGCAGAGCAGGCAATTTGTTACGGCCGATCGTTAAGTAAACTTTTCGTTTTGTGCCTGCCGGCTTCAATCGTGCAAAAAAAACCGCCCGCAGGCGGTCATTTTATCTATATAGCAATGGCAGCAGAGCTCGAAGCGGGCGAGGCGGACCAGGTTAGAAATTTACGGACGCTTATTTGCCGAATATATCCGCGGCAAGGGTCTCGGCCGTTGCGGATATTGTGTCAACAGCCGTATCTACGGCTTCTTCAACGGCGTGCATGAAACGCTTTCTTTTGCCGTCGCTCAGGCACATCAGCAGATGCACCGCGCAGACAGTGGCCGCGGCGCATGTCCAGGCGCAGATCATGCCGCCGTGATGTTTTTCTCTTCTCATGTCATTATTC
>CAZIQU010000216.1:1526-3197 GCA_964541445.1 uncultured Lachnospiraceae bacterium
GTTTCGGAGCGTTAAAAGCAAAAATTACGCCATAATATTTTCGGTTGTGCAAATCGGCGCGGCGGTATGATATAATTTATCGCGAAAGTGCGAAAAAGGAAGCGTGTTGAAAAATGTTTGTAATCCAGTTGTTCGCGGTCAAGGCTGTTTCAGCGTTGATAAAACTGATCGATAAGACCCGCGGCACCGATATGCCGGGGCGGATAGCGCTTAAACTCAATAAAAGTTTTTATAAGGGCTTTAAGGGATTCGATCCCGAGCGGGTGATCATCATTACCGGCTCCAACGGCAAATCCACCACTACGAATCTGCTGTATCATGTGCTGACAAAAAACGGTTTTAAAGTCGCCGCCAATCTCAAGGGCTCTAATATGCTCAACGGCGCGGTATCCGTCTTTATCAAAAATTGCACGCTCTTCGGCAGGCTCAACGCCGATTATTATCTGATCGAGGCAGACGAGCGCTCGTTCCCCAATATATACCGGGCGTTCCCGGCCCGCAATGTGGTGGTCACCAATATCATGCAGGATCAGGTGCACCGCAACGGCGAACCTGATTTTATATACCGGCTCCTGCATCAGGCGTTCAACAGCGATATGCGGCTTTATCTCAATAACCATGAGCCGCGCAGCAAGTCGTATGAGGATATTTCCGCCGACGTTTATTATTTCGGGGTGGATAAGACTGCCTCTGCCTATAAGAAGGACGGCCCGTACGATGTTACCATGCCATGCCCTAAATGCCACGGTAAGATTGAGTTTGATTATATGAATCTGGCCAATATGGGGCAGTTCCGATGTGACGACTGCGGCTTTGCTTCTCAGACGGAAAACACCACCACAGTGACCGACGCGGATTTTGCTGCGGGCACGTTTTTCATCGACGGCGTCAGATATTCCATGCCGTATACCGCGCCTGTTATGCTGTACAATTATGCCGCCGTTGCCGCCGTATGTAAAAATCTGGGGCTTTCAGGAGAAAAAATAGCCGCGGGCATCGAGGGCTTCGTCAATGTCGCCGGCCGCATGGAAACAATCAAATATAAGAATAAAAACATACATTATATAAGGATGAAACAGGAGAATCCCGAAACGCTGCAGGGGGCGGTTGACGCCGTAGCGCAGGATAAGGGCCGTAAGCTCTTTGTGATCGGGCTGTGTACGCTTGACGAGCGCCGCCCGCAGTGGGTACCTCATTATACCAATACCTATTATGCCTGGGAGGTGGATTTTAAACCGCTGCTGGCGTCAAATGTAGAAAAGGTGATATGCTTTTCCGAATATGTCTGCTACGATACAGCCGCGCGGCTGCTTTACGAGGGTGCCGAGCCCGGCAGTCTGGAAGTTATAAACAGCGACGCCCCCGATGAGGTGATGAAGGTGATAGAGGCGGCTGAAAGTGAGAATGTCTATTTCATCACGCTGATGCGGGTGATGGAGGGCTTCAAGGCTTATATAAGGAAAAATTCGTAAAGGCGGCGGGATAAATGAAAAAGTTGAAATTACTGTGGCTCTACCCGGATATCTTCAATCTGCACGGCGACCGCGGCAACATTTTTGCTTTCAAACGTGTGGCCGATGACTTGGGCATAGAGCTGACTGTGGAACGGATCGACCGTTACGGTGAGCACATTGATTTTGCCGGCGCTGACATGATATTGATATCACCGGG
>CAZIQU010000217.1:0-793 GCA_964541445.1 uncultured Lachnospiraceae bacterium
CGCAGCTCATCCTGCACAATTTCCGCCGCTCGCTGCACGCTTTCAAGGTCGTCGCCCTCAAGGTTGAGCGTTATCGGCGCCTCGGTAGGGATAGAATATTCCAGATACTTAACGATACATTCTGCGCCCGATATCAGCTCGTCTATCTCTGCCTGCATCACTCTGGTGATTTCTTCGTTGGACTCGTATTTCGCGGCTTCTTCCTCATTCAGCTCAATCATGATCTGCGCGGTGTTGGCGCCGGTGGCCCGTGAAGCCACGGTAATGAAAAACGAAGGAAGATCTGCGCCGATGCCGGTGGTGTAATGATCGACCAGCGGTGAAGCATCGAGGTATTTTTCCAGCTCGGCCGCCACCGCGTCGGTCTTTCCAAGGCTGACCGATTCGGAGGTGATGTTTATATAAATGACCGGTTTCGTCGTGCCGGGAAAGAATTTTATCCCCAGTGAGGCGACCAGCAGAACGGCGATGATAAGGGTGGAAAAAGCGCCCGCTACGGTGATTTTTTTATGTTTAAGGCCGAAATCAAGCAGCTTGATAAAAAACTTCTTCAATATGGATTCTTTTTTGATCTTAATCTCAGGCTCCGGCCGGAAGAAGAAGTACGCCAAAACCGGCACGAGAAACATAGCTATGATATAGCTGGCCGAGAGAGAGGCGATAACGACAGTGGGAATGGTGGCTACCACCATACCGATAGTGCCGGGAACAAAATAAAGCACGCAGAAGGTAGCAAACGTCGTCAGGGTGGAGGTGAGCACCGATTTGTAAACATCCAGCACCGCCGCCACGA
>CAZIQU010000217.1:803-3197 GCA_964541445.1 uncultured Lachnospiraceae bacterium
ATTGGTAATAAGTGCGAATCTTTTTTTTGGAAAATCTGTTTTCAGTATGTCCGGGCTGAACTTTTGGTTGAGCAGCACCGCCGCCACGATGGCATCTGTCTTTTCTTCGCCCATATTAAGATGCTGCTGTATCGCTTCGCTGATAACGATGCTGTTATCGACCAATATGCCCAGCGAAATGATTAAAGCGGCGATGGATATGAACTGAAATTCGATATTGAGCAGCTTCATTACGATAAATGTGGCGAATATCGAAAGCGGTATCGAAACCGAAATTATTATGCCGTTGCGCAGCTGTACGCCGATCATCACCACGATAACGATGAGAATGACGCTTTCCGCCATATTGATCATGAAATTTCTGATATTGTCGTTCACATCCTCCGGCGAGTACATTACCTCATGATAAATGAGATCTTCGGGCAGCTGCGTTTTTATTGTTTCGAGCTCCGCGCGCACTGACCTGCCGACGTTGACGGCATTCAGGCTGTCATCAAAATAGCCTACCAGCATTACGGTCGATTCACCGTCCTGACGGTAGTAATAATCGTCGGCATAACCGATGGATACATCGGCGACGTCTTTAAGCCGTACAAAAGCCAGCGAAGTGCTGCTGGCGCTTATCACCACATTTTCTATATCCTTGAGACTTTCGAAAACAGAGGGCGTATTTACCGTTATCGTCGCGGTATCGTAGCTTATCGAGCCGGAAGGAATACTGACATTCTGCGCCAGCATCAAACTGAGAATATCCTCGATATTTATGCCGTAAAGCAAAAGCTTATCGGGGTCGCAGGTAACATTTACCTGCTTCGTCCTTTCACCGACTATATCCACTTCCGTTACCCCGTCAACCTGCGCCAAACCGTTCTTTATGGTAGCGGCGTAATTGACAAGGTCCTCGGAATTGTAATTGCTGCCGGAAAGCGAAATTATGAACTGGGTATTGGCGACTACTATCGACTCAACCGAGCTTTCACCGCACATGCTCGGCAGCTCGCTCTGTACCGAGTCGACAGCCTCGTTGAACCGTGACTGCACATCTTCGATCATTACATCATAATCAAATACGGCGATGACGATAGAAGCGGAATTGATCGATGTGGACTGCACATACTGCAGATTATCGAACTCTTTCATGATGGCATCCTCGATCTTGGCCGTAACGAATTCGTCCACTTCCTCGGGCGCCGCGCCGGCATAAACGGTCGTGACAAAAAAACCCGGGAAAGTAACATTGGGGTTTTCTTTTTTCGGTATATTATAATAGCTTACGCAGCCGGCCACCACTATCGCCGCGATAAGGATCAGTACGATTATCCTGTTTTTGATGAGCATTCTTACAAATTTTTCGATCATCGCGCCGCCCTCAATCCACTACGGTGACGAGCACGCCGCTTTTTAAATATTTCATGCCGTCCGTAACGACCGCCCCGCCGGTCTCCAGTCCGGTAACGCAGACATAGTCGTTGGAAATATCGGTTATTTTTATGTATTTTTTCATGGCCCGGTCGTTCTCCACCACATAAACATAGTCCTCGCCGTCATTCATGATCACATTAATCGGCAGCCATACACCGTACTTTTCTCCGACATTGATACTCACTGCCGCGATATCGCCGATAAGATAACGCGATTCGCTCTTCGGCAAAGAAACGGTAACATCATAAGTGCGGCTGTCGGTATCAGGCACGGCGCTTATCTTTGTCACCTTACCGGTATGCAGCGTACCGTTAACGGTTATCTCGCAGGCCTGGCCTACCGCCACGCTGCGTATATCGCCGGCAGAAACACCTACCACCGCCACGCTGGCATCGGTGCCTACCACCACTATCGGGTTCAGCGGCGTCGCCACCTCGCCCACATCAGTATAGATGCCGATGATATAGCCGTTCAGCTCGGAATAAACGGTGCATTTGTCAAGCTCCTTTACTGCGTCGTCGTAATTCTGCTGGGCAGTCGAAAGAGTGGAATTCGCCTCATCAAGAGAAGCTGCTGTAACCCTTACCCGCGAAGCGTAATACGCGGAGGCATCCGGATAGCCGTTAGATAAGGCCACCTGTTCGTAATCGTTCAGTTCGTCGGCAACCGCGTCATAGTCGGTCTGAGCATCCTGATAAGCCTTGAGCTTGGCGTCCTTTTCACTCTGCGAAAGTGTCGTGTCCGCCTGTGCCGCAGCATTCTCGGCATAAGCGTCGTCCCGGGCCTGCTTTATGGCGACAAGCTCGTTATAGCGTGTCTGCTGAGCCACGGCGTTGTCATAGTTCTGCTGTGCTTCCACCTGAGCCGACTTGGCTTGATCGAGAGTGGTCTTGGCGTTGCGTACGGAGGTCTCGGTGTTGCCCGGGTCCACGGCAGCCAGCGCCGTGCCTTTTCGCACGCTGTCGCCCGCAC
>CAZIQU010000218.1:0-3193 GCA_964541445.1 uncultured Lachnospiraceae bacterium
TCTTTCTGCGAGAAGACAGATGTGGAATTCGCGCCTATGAGCGACAGCGAAATAGAATATTACCTATCCACGGGAGAACCTTTCGATAAAGCGGGAGCCTACGCCGTTCAAGGCGCCGGCGCGCTTTTCATCAGCGGCATCTACGGCGATTACTACAATGTTATGGGCCTGCCGCTCAACCGTCTCTACCGCGTTTTGCGGGATGAATTCGGTTTCCAGCTGATGAATTAAGGCGAAAAGGCGCTGCCCGGACGGATAAGACGGAGGAAAAAATGACCGGACAGTCTGACAGCGCCATAGTAAGCGCGGTGCGTAAGAAGATGACAGAGAGCGATGAGACGAGCCTCCGCGACGAGGAGCTGCTCAGTCTGATACTGAGAAACGGCGATGAGCTTAAAAATGTCAGTGATCAGGCGCACAACCTTATCCGGCGTTACGGTTCGCTCACCGCAGTCAGCTCAATACCGATGGCTCAGCTGACGAGGGAAAACAAGGGCATGACGCAGACAAAGGCAGCGGCACTCAAAGCGGCGTTCGAGCTGGGCAAACGGGCGATGCGGCCGGAGAAATTCGATGTACAGGTCAAAAGCCCGCAGGATGTGATGCGTATACTGGGCCCGGAGATGGCGACCTACGCCTGCGAGCATTTCTGCGCTGTTTTGCTCAACACCAAAAACCGCATAATCGCGGTGGAAGATATCTCTGTCGGCACGATCAACGCCTCTCTTGTTCATGCGCGTGAATTGTTTCGCTCGGCTATTCAAAAGAATGCTTACAGCTTGATACTGGTACATAACCACCCCAGCGGCGACCCCACCCCCAGCACCAACGATATGGATATCACCGCCAAGATGGACCAGGCCGGCCGCATATTGGGCATAAATGTGACCGACCATATAATAATCGCCGCAGACAGGTATTATTCGTTTCTTGACGCCGGAAAGCTGTAAATATACAACAGCAAAAGAGCCGTACCGGTAAACGGTACGACCCTTCTAAAGCTTGCGGTATACATCTATATGAGTAAAATCGTTTACTTCGATAATGACCTCCGAAGCCAGCTGCTCCAGACCGGCCACGCCGCGGTCCTGACTGTCGCCCGGACGGTCAAGCAGCTTCATGAAAAGCCGCTCGTAAAGGCTGGTATAATAGCTCACACTCTTTTTAAAGTGTATTTCCTCATAAGGCATCGAGCCTACCATACCGTCCAGCGAATAAGCGTAAATAATCGCGTAAGACAGCAGTATATCGTTGCCGGCACCGTATTCGTACACCTTGTTGGCTTCCTTCAAAGCCTGCAGACTTATCTCGACCCAAATCTTGGCAAAGATGCCTTCATCGGAAATATCACGCAGAAAACGCCGACAGGCGGCATTGGTGAAAATTGTCTTGATGAGCAGATTCACACAGACCAGTTCACCGGTAGGTGAAGCCACGGTGCGGCCGCCCACGGAAAGCGCTTTTTTTACCTTTGATATAAACTCGCGGAAAAAATCATCGGCGATGATATACGCCAGGTTGGATTTAGACTCAAAATGATAATTTATGCGGCTCACCGAGAGCCCGAGCGTATTGCTGATTTCGCGTATGGTGACATCGCGGTAACCGCGGTTATAAAAAAGACGCGCCGCCTCATCGATCAGTATTTTTTTTGTAGTCTCGCTTTTTTTATAGTTTGCCATGTTTTTTATGGTAACATTTTTTCGGCGTCAGGTCAATAAAAAGAAAGCGAACCAATTCTAAATATAATAAATTCTATACAAATTATGTTATATAGGGGGCTGTTACACTGTTTTTGTTCGCTTTGAAAACACCCTTATCGTTGTTTTACCGTGCTGAAATTGTATTATTATATGAATACTAAAAAAACACATCACGCCTATACGCCGGCAAAACCGCATCGGTATAAATTGTACCGGCGGTCAGGAAAGCCGTATAAGATAAACTTATACGGCCTTCACAAAGCGGGTCAGAAACAAAACACCTTATTTAATAATAACTGTAAAGCCCTGTTTACTTAAATCATTCCTGTTTTACACTGGGAAACAGTGCCGCGTCCGTATGAGGAATGAAGCAGGCCGCCACAAAATGCTCCATATATTTATTTTCGTTGGAAAGTTCGATATATGTCATATTCTTGGCGATGATGTTCACTTTTTTATAGGCCGCCAGTGAAAGCAGCATGCAGTACGCACCCAGCAAACTGGTATTGCCCATATATTTAAATTTATCGCGCGGCACATCGGGGAACATACCGATAGTTACGGCGTTTTCCATATTGATACCGCTGCCGATACCGCCGGCCACATAAACTCTTTCGATAACGGAGACATCGAGCTCAAGTTTTTCCAGCATTATATTTATCGCGGAGAAGATGGCGCCCTTGGCACGTATAAAATTGTCTATATCCACTTCATTGAGCGTCACATCACGGGCTCCGGCGGCCTCATCGTGAGAGGCGACCACATACGCGCCCATGCCGTTTTCATCGCGAATTACCCTTTTGCCTTCGCGCACAAACTTACCCTTGCTGCTGATGATGCCGGTCTTATATAGTTCGGCGATTATATCTATTATGCCGCTGCCGCATATACCGGCAGGTTTCCCGCCGCCGATAACGCTGTAAGTCGGCTCCATGGTTTCTTTATCAATGGCAATTTTTTCCACGGCACCGTCGGTAGCGCGCATACCGCAGCTGATATCGCCGCCCTCGAAAGCCGGGCCGGCAGAGCAGGCGCAGCTCATGAGAAAGTCCTTATTGCCGAAAACAATTTCGCCGTTGGTGCCTAAATCGATGAAAAGCGAAAAGTCCGGCTTATTCCACAGCATAGTGGCGAATGTACCGGCGGTAATGTCGCCGCCGACATAGCTGCCTATATTGGGTGCCACAATGACCTGGGCGTTGGGGTTGATATCAAGGGCGATCTCTCCGCCCAATATGCCCTGTATTTCATAAAAAACGGGGACAAAGGGTTCCTGCCGCAGATAATCGGCATTGATGCCCAAAAACATATGCTCCATAGTGGTATTTCCGGCCACGCACATACGGTATATCTGATTCATGCGTATGCCTATGGAGGCGCACATATTCTCGATCAGCGGGTTGAGCGTCTCCCATATTATGGCATCCTGCAGCTTTTTGACGCCGCCGGGCTTTGTCGATTCAACGATACGGTTTATAACATCGGCGCCG
>CAZIQU010000219.1:0-3178 GCA_964541445.1 uncultured Lachnospiraceae bacterium
ATTATTCAGCGACATACACAGAAAGACCGTATCTATATTCGCGGCCACTACCTGCTCTGTTCTTGCCGTTCCCGCCGCTCGGCGTATAAAAACGCTTTTGCGCGGCAATATCTGCTGAACAGCCAGAGCGCCGTTTCCTTCACCCGCTGCAAGCATCACAAAATCACCTACGGCAGGATAATCGGCAGGAGCAACCGCCCGGTAACGCAGCTTGCCGGCAACCACGGCAAGGCTTTCTCCGTGTTCGGAGATGACACGGTAAGAATCCCGCTCTTGCGAGATCACCCGCCCCGGGAATAAATCATCATACTGTGACGCCAAATCGCGATAATGTCCGTTCATTCCCCATAAAAAAGCATCAGACATATCATTTTCGCTCCCACATTAAATTCGCCGGCATACGCCGGATGAAAAAGCAATCATTCACACAACGCCCCTATCCGCCCCGACTGTATCGCCGTGATATTTCTTTTAATTCGCTCCTCAGGCCATTCCCACCACCTGATTTTCAGCAGGGTATCAACAGTTCGTTCGTCAAACCGCATTTTTATCGGCGCGGCAGGTACGCCGCCCACTACAGCATAGGGCGGCACATCTTTTGTCACCAACGCCCGCGCGCCGATGATCGCACCGTCGCCGATAGTTACGCCGGAAAGTATCACCGCTTCAAACCCAATCCACACATCGCTGCCGATAACTATATCGCCCTTATTGTCCCACGATGACGCCACATCTTTTTTGTCGAGACCCCACTCCTCGTAAAAAATCGGAAAAGTATAGGTAGCAAGCGAGCTCAGCGTATGGTTGGCGCTGTTAAAGAGAAATTTAGCGCCGCAGGCAATGGAACAGAATTTACCGATCGTCAGCTTATCGCCGTTAATCGGGTAATGGTACAGCACATTATTTTTAAGAAAATCGCGCGGATCGTTTACAAAATCGTTGTATATGGTATACTCGCCTATCGTTATAAAAGGGTCGTCAACCACGTTTTTTAAATAAACAATTTGTTTATCTCCCGTGCGGGGATATATTTTATCTTCCGGAACAGTCATTTTTTTCTCCTTATATTTATTTTTTATCTGCCTGCTCCGGACAGTACAATACAGCACTTCATCAAATATCACCTGCCAATCCGCTGCGGCGAAGCTACTTTTCCGCCGACGCGGCGTCAAAGCCTCCGTCATAATCGCCGCTCAGCGTTACCGTATATTCGCCGGCGTAAACGGCGTCCCACTCGGGAACCGTCGCGCAGCGAAATTCGTTGCCGTCGCCGTCCACTATGTAAATCTCCATGGCAAAGCCGGACAGATCATCGGCGGAATTAAAGTCCGCCCTAACAAATCTCCATACCGCGCCGCCATCATCCGCCGCCAAAGGGGAATTGTCGGCATTACCGAGCACACCGCCGCCTATTGCCTCGCCCCGCAGATAATATTCGAAATGTACGGCGTATATCTCGCAGTCAGCGGCCGCTTCAATATCAAAATATACCGTAAAAGCCGTATCGTCATTTTCGGTGGGCTCAACCATCTCTGAGCAGGCGCTCAATGCGGCCAATAAAATACAACATAAAACCAGATATAATTTTTTTCTCAACACACTTCTCCTCCGCTTATAAAGTGATGCCATGATACATTATTTATTTACTAAAACAAATATTAAAATTGATAAACAATAAAAGTCACTGTTCATATATTTTGATGTGTATCAACTGACATCTCAGCTGAATACTACCGAAAATTCTTCCAATACGCACAGCCCCCGTTCGTCAAAAGCACGCCCGACCGCCGCGTAATCCGGAGCGAAAGCCCGGCGATGCACGCGGCGCCAATAGCGCAGACTGCGGCTGCCTTCGCCCTCCTTAAAAGCGTGCTCAGCAGAGACCTCGTTAAAGGGAACGACTGTTACCGCCGTATCTCTGATAACACAGGCCGCCCGTCCGTCTAAAAAAAGAACAACGCTGTAACATCCCGCTTGGGGAATTTCTTCACCCTCAGTTTCGTAGGCGATATAAGAGCCGGCAGTCGCGGTTTTTTTGCCATTAAGCACCAGTCGAGCCAAACGGTCACCCACACGGCCGCCGTCGCAGAACATCCAGGCGTCATAATCTTCCGCTTCGGGATTTATCTTTTTATATTGCTGCCACATTTCCTGTCCGGTCATTTTCTATTTTCCCCACTCCGATTAATCATCAGGCGCCGCAGTGGCTAAAGCGGACCGCGCTTTATTTATCTGCGCCTGTAAAGCTTCAATATCTTTAAGGATAAGCCCCCGCACGGTGTCTTTATAACGGCGGCAGTCGATATTGCCGATGGCCGCCTGAATACGCAAAGCAAGCCCGGGTTTAAACCGTACGACTTCACAGAGCGCGGCCAGAGCCTGCCTTACAGCGGTGGGCTTGTCATCATTTAGTATCGTCAGCGCGTCATCAAGGCACCTGTCGATAACGCCGCCGCTGTCCCAACGCGCCTGCTTGCAGAAAAGACGAAAACCGCGCACGCGTACGGTGTATTTTTCGCTTAAAGCAAGCTGCGCGAAACGCTGCGTATAAGCATAGAGCGCGTCAGAGCTCTCAGAGAGCTTTTCCAGCTCGAGCAGTGCCTTATAAGCTTCCGATGTATCTTTGCATTCAAGGTCGACAAGCAGTTCTTCAGCCTTCATATATGCTCCCCGAACGGTCATTGACCGTATTTTTGTTTTTTCCGCAGATGTTAAGCCGCAAGCTGCCTAAAGCTCGGATAAAAGCGGCACTACCTCTTCACGAATGAAGTGCACACGGTCGAAAACGCGCGGTTTAAAGGTCGCAGCCACCGCCACGACGGCATCAGCCGACGGATCGACATAGATCACATTGCCGCCGTCGCCTACGGCGGCAAAAATCTTCTTTTTCGCGTCGATGATCCACCACAGATAGCCGTATGACATATTATCGAACCGTTCATCGCACTTATAATACGGCGTTGTCATTTTATTCAGCCATTGCCCGGAAACAATCTGTTTGCCGTTAAAAACGCCGCCGTTAAGACACAGCTGACCGATCTTGGCCATATCACCCGCGCTCAGCGCCAGCCCCCAGCCGGCGGTATTGACACCGCGCGGATCGGCAAACCAAACATTGCCCTTCGGCCGCTTGGACATCAAGAACTCCAGCTGCTCCTCCTTGGAATGAACCTCGGCG
>CAZIQU010000220.1:0-3169 GCA_964541445.1 uncultured Lachnospiraceae bacterium
TAATAAAAAGCTTTAAGATAATAATTTGCCGGCATATAAAAAACAGCTCTTTGGAAAGTCTGAGGCTTGCCTCAAAGACATGACAAAAGCTGTTGAGCATTTCTGTAAAATGGCAGGGGCAGCAGGACTTGAACCTACGCATGACGGAATCAAAATCCGTTGCCTTACCGACTTGGCTATGCCCCCACGCCGAAAAGAATCTTAACATAAATGATCTTTTATTTCAATAACCGATCGTGCATTTACCGGGTAAATAGCGTAAATCATAAAAAATCTTCGCTGCCGTGTATTTTTAGCGCTTGACCGTATTCGCGGCCTGTGTTACCATGAAATCGAGCGGAAAAGATGTGCCAACGTCTGCGGCGGGGCGAAGCATATATCCACTGAAAAGCTGTGCGGGCGGCCGGTATATGTTCAGTCCTGTATTGCGTAAAACGCAATTTCAAATTGCTTCTTTCCGTGCGGCTCCGCGCTTGCGGAGCCTTTTTTTCGGAGCGCCGATGACAATTTTGACCTTATTGACAAAAAAAGAAATATGGCAGGAATTTCTGACTTACAAGCTGGGCGGCGAAAGGCTTACCGCTGCCGAGCGTAAGAGTTTTTGCGCTTACATTGAAAGCGGCGCTTATGAGCAGAAGGCCGTCGCCGTTGCCGCCGGCGGTTACCGTTTTTCCGTACCGGTAAAAAAACTGGTGAATAAATCTGACTCGCAGAAAAAACGGGCCGTTTATATGTACGATGCCGATGAAACCATGATTCTCAGGCTTGTCGCTTATCTGCTTTACCGTTATGACGGTATTTTCTCGCCGTGTCTTTTTTCCTTTCGTAAAGCTTCCGGTCCCAAAAAGGCGCTGCGCAGTCTGATATCGCATCCGGAGATTGACAGTTATGCCTCCTGCAAAATGGATATTTCCGACTATTTCAACAGTATCGATACACAGCGGCTCTGCGCTATGCTCAAGGAGATATTTGCCGATGACGAACCTCTTTACGAGATGTTTTGCTCGCTTCTTCTCAATGATGATGTCATGTGGCAGGGGCAGGTTATCCGCGAAAAAAAAGGCGTTATGGCCGGGGTACCGGTTTCATCGTTTTTAGCTAATGTATATTTGCGCGGGCTTGACAGTTATTTTTACGAAGAAGGAATTATCTACGCCCGTTATTCCGACGATATGATTTTGTTTGCGCCGCCGGCGGAGCTGCCCGCCTATGCGCAAAAAGTACGCGATAACATAACCGGCGCAGGGCTCCGGCTCAACGAGGAAAAGACGCTATTTTCCGCGCCGGGCGAGGCATGGACTTTTTTGGGCTTCAAGTATGCCGCGGGTGTTATTGATATCTCGCCGTCGGCCGAACGCAAAATAAAGGGTAAAATAAAGCGTAAGGCCCGCGCTCTTCGCCGCTGGATGGCGCGCAAAAACGCGTCCGGCGAACGGGCGCTGCGGGCCATGAACCGTAAATTCAACAAAAAATTTTATTACGCCGGCGATAACGGTGAACTTAACTGGAGCCTGTGGTATTTTCCCGTTATCAATACCGCGGAGACACTTAAGCGGATAGACGATTATATGCAGCAGTGCCAGCGCTATATCGTTACCGGACGGCATAATAAAAAAAATTATGAGCTGGCGCCGTATTCATTGCTCTGCGACTGCGGTTATAGGCCGCTCGTCGCGGCGTATTATCGTTTTAAGGGCGGGCGCGACGTCACCCCGAAGTGATAAATATTTTTTCTCGATGATACGCCGTGTTTCGCGCGAAGCGCGCGTCTTTGCACTGCTTTAAAAACGCCTTTTTGCCGCGCTGATTTTCCTTCCGCGGCCGCATCGGGCGGTTTGACTTTTATAATGTTATGGTATAAAATCGTCACATGGAAAGAACATAACAATATCACCGTTTTCGGCGTTTTGCCGCGCCGAAATCATAATGACGAAAGGATGAATATATGGAATACTCACACGAAGTGGAATGTATGTCTTGCGTGGCTAAAGGCGTCAACCACGGGCCTGCCCCCATACCGGAAGAAGGAAAATGGATTAAAGCCAAGGAAATAAAGGATATTTCCGGTCTTACTCACGGCGTCGGCGGCTGCGCTCCGCAGCAGGGTGCCTGCAAGCTGACGCTCAATATAAAAGAAGGGATAATTCAGGAGGCTTTGGTTGAAACAATCGGCTGCAGCGGTATGACTCATTCTGCCGCTATGGCCGCCGAAATACTGCCCGGCAAAACCATACTGGAAGCGCTCAATACCGATCTGGTATGCGACGCTATCAATGTGGCAATGAGAGAGCTCTTCTTGCAGATAGTATACCGACGTTCGCAGACGGCCTTCTCGGAAAACGGTCTGCCGGTCGGTGCCGGTCTTGAGGATCTTGGCAAGGGGATGCGCAGTCAAACCGCCACAATGTTCGGCACACTGGCAAAAGGCCCCCGTTATCTGGAGCTGACCGAGGGATATGTTACCCGCTTGGCGCTCGATAAGGACGATCTGATTATCGGCTATGAATTCGTTCATCTCGGTAAAATGATGCAGGCGGTAAAAAACGGTACTGATGCCAATGAAGCGCTGAAAGCGGCGACCGGCTCCTACGGCCGTTTTGCCGAAGCCGTAAAATATATCGACCCGAGGAAAGAGTAAAGGGGAGGGCAGTATGGAATTCGGCATTAAGGATATAAAAGAAGCCGCGGATATTTGCCGTGAAAAAGGTTTTGATCCATACGAAACGGTAAAAGGCATTCAGCAGATAGCCTTTGAGGACGCTTGCTGGGCTTATACCGCCGGCTGCGCCATTGCCGTAAAAAAAGGCTGCAAAACAGCGGCGGACGCGGCTGAGGCTATCGGCATCGGTTTGCAGTCGTTCTGCATTCCCGGTTCCGTCGCGGAAAACCGCAAGGTAGGGCTCGGGCACGGTAATCTGGGAGCAATGCTTCTGCGCGAAGAGACAAAATGCTTTGCTTTTCTGGCCGGTCATGAATCGTTTGCCGCGGCCGAAGGCGCTATCGGCATCGCCCGCAGCGCCAACACCGTGCGCAAAGAGCCGCTTAAGGTTATTCTTAACGGGCTCGGCAAGGATGCCGCGCAGATTATATCCCGCATTAACGGTTTTACCTATTGCGGCACGCAGTTTGACTACTTCACAAACGAGATCAAAGTTACCGAGCAGATCAG
>CAZIQU010000221.1:0-3164 GCA_964541445.1 uncultured Lachnospiraceae bacterium
TATTTTATGCACATATAAGCATACAGCACCGAGCAGTGCCGCCAGATAAAGATGAGACCAAAGCAGCATCAGATAATTATCGGTGATTATCATGCCGAAAAAACGCTGCATTATCCATATAGGTATGTTCCACAGCGCCATGGGTATCAGCGCCGTTATTTCACAGCCGACCATCTGATGCGCCAGCCCGTAGATGTTTTCGGCGCTGTACGCGTAAAAATCGCCGATGCGTCCTTCCCAGATCACATCCAGCAGGTTCGTCGACCAAACCGTAAGGCTGGAGAGGTCTACGTATGAAAAAGTTATCAGCAGTACCGCGGCAATAATCCCGACGGCTATCCATTCCGCCGGCAGTACCCTGTCGGACAGATAAGCCTTTCTCAGTCCGTTTTCTTTTTTCTGCATTTGGCGCGGTTTACCTCCGGGTGTAAAAGTCCGTTATTTTTTCGCAGATATAATCCGTTTCTTCCGGTTTAAGCCCGTAATACATGGGCAGGCGCAGCAGTCTTTCGCTCTCTGCCGTGGTATATTTATCTTCACCGTGGAAACGTCCGAAGCGACGCCCGGCGGGAGCGGAATGAAGCGGTATATAATGGAATGCCGTGCGGATGCCGTTCTCTTTGAGAAAAGCGCCCAGACGGGTACGTTCTTCGATGTTTTTAACCTTGATGTAGAACATATGCCCGTTCTGCTCGCAGTATTCGGGGATATACGGTCTTTCAATCAGACCGTCGGCGGCCAGCGGAGCCAGCGCTTCGTAATAGCGCTGCCAGGTATCGAGGCGCGAACGGGTTATCGTATCTTTCATTTCCAGCTGAGCGTAAAGGTAAGCGGCGTTCATATCGCTCGGCAAATATGACGAGCCCTTGTCAACCCAGGTATATTTATCGATCTGTCCGCGCAGAAAGCGGCTCCTGTCTGTGCCTTTTTCTCTTATTATCTCCGCGCGGTCGCGGTCTTTCTCATTGTTTACGAGAATGGCGCCGCCTTCGCCCATGCTGTAATTCTTCGTTTCGTGAAATGAAAAACAGCCGAAACGGCCGAAGGTACCGAGCGCTCTGCCTTTGTATTTTGTCATTACTCCCTGGGCGGCGTCCTCCACTACATCAATGTTGTGAGCGGCGGCTGTTTTCATGATACTGTCCATTTCACAGCCGATACCGGCGTAGTGCATGGGTACGATTACCTTGGTTTTATCCGTTATCGCACTCTCGATCAGTTTTTCATCTATATTCATGGTGTCGGGGCGGATATCCACAAAAACTACGGTAGCCCCGCTCAGCACAAAGGCGTTGGCGGTAGACGAAAATGTAAAGGATGACATGATGACCTCATCGCCCTCCTTCAGCTCGCACAGCATCGCCGCCATATCCAGCGCCGATGAACCGGATGTAGTCAGCAGTATCTTTGGGCAGCCGGTCTCACTTTCCATAAGTCGGCTGCATTTTTCACTGAATTCGCCGTCACCGCATATCTTGTGGTTCTCCACGGTTTTTTTCATATAATCAAATTCTTTGCCTGTGTACGGCGGGACATTGAAATCAATCATTTTTTACCAGTCTTCTCTCTGTTTTTCTCTTCAATTTATATCACATTTGTACCCGCAAAGCAATGAAGGCCCGTTATTATTGACAGTATGCGGCAAAATTGAAACAGCGGTTGTATTTATCGGCAGGCTTATCTGTTATAATATAAAAAAATACTTTTACCGAAGAAGGGATAGGCGGCGATGGCGGCGATAACAGGGGATAAGATCAGTCTTAAACCGATAACGTATGAGGACACCGCCGATATAATTCGCTGGCGCAACAGCGACGATGTACGCGCCAACTTTATCTTTCGCGATACTCTGACGGTGCAGACGCACGAGCTGTGGCTGAAAAATCGAGTAGATACCGGCGAGGTGGTACAATTCATAATAACCGAAACAGCCTCCGGGCGTGCGGTCGGCAGCGTCTATCTGCGCGATATTGATCCGGCAGACCTTAAAGCCGAATACGGCATTTTCATCGGCGAAGACGATTGCCGCGGAAAAGGCTACGGTACCGAAGCGGCGCGGCTCATTGTCAAATACGCTTTTTCCTCGCTGCGGCTGCATAAAGTGTTTCTGCGGGTGCTGAAAGAAAACACCGCCGCGATAAAAAGCTATGAAAAAGCCGGTTTCACACGCGAAGGCTGCTTTGCGGACGATGTGAAGATTGACGGCAAATATTACGATATAGTGTTTATGGCAATAATAAATCGGGAATAAGGGCTGGCATAATATGAGAAAAATTTCCGCGGTAATTCCGTGCTACAATTCACAGAACATGATCGGCGACATCGTTAAAAGACTGGCCGGCTGCTTTGAGGCACGCGGCGATGATTATGAGATAATACTGGTCAATGACTCTTCCGCCGACGGCACCTTCGGTGTGCTGCGGACGCTTGCCGCCGGTAACCGTCATATCAAGGCGATAGATTTGGCACGCAATTTCGGGCAGCACGGAGCGCTGATGGCCGGTTTCCATTACGTCAGCGGCGATATCGTCGTCTGCCTTGATGATGACGGACAGACGCCGCCCGAAAGCGCCTATAAGCTGATAGACGGCATAAACGATGATACCGACGCGGTATATGCGCGCTATCAGGTAAAAAAGCACTCGGCTATGCGCAATTTCGGCAGCCTGGCAAACGGAAAAATGGCCACGTGGCTGATCAATAAGCCCAAAGACCTCACTGTTTCCAGCTTTTTTGCCGCCAAGCGTTTTGTGATAGAAAGCGTAAAAAACTACAACGGCGCTTATCCCTATGTGATAGGGCTGGTGCTGTGCGCAACAAATAAGATTAAAAATGTCGATATTGAGCATCAGGAAAGGCTGAGCGGCAGGTCCGGCTACAGCTACGGCAAGCTCATCTCGCTCTGGCTCAACGGCTTCACTTCTTTTTCGGCAAAACCGCTGCGTCTGGCTTCGTATGCCGGTACGGCCTCTGCTTTTATGGGCTTTTTATACGGTCTTTATATCATCATAAAAAAACTGATAAACCCGGCCGTGCCGCTGGGCTACAGCTCGCTTATGGCGGTAACGCTTTTTATCGGCGGTGTGCTCATGCTGATACTGGGAATGATAGGCGAGTATATCGGCCGTATTTATGTCAGTATAAACAATGTGCCGCAGTTTGTG
>CAZIQU010000222.1:0-3140 GCA_964541445.1 uncultured Lachnospiraceae bacterium
CCGCACCTCGCACGAGGAACAGAAGATCGAAGTGATGGATTATGATGTATACAAAAAGCTCATCGATTACGATGCCGTGCAGGCTTTTCGTGACAGAGCAATGAACCCCAATGCCCCTTATACCAAGGGAACCGCTCAGAATCCCGATATTTATTTTCAGGCCAAAGAGTCCGCCAATAAATTTTACGATGCCGTACCTGACATCGTTGCCGATTATCTCGATAAAATCTCCGCAGCGACCGGCCGTAACTACAAGCCCTTCAACTATTACGGCGCCGCCGATGCCGAAAGAGTCGTGGTCGCCATGGGCTCTGTCTGTGAGGCTCTTGAGGAAGTCGTCGATTACCTCAATGCCGCCGGCGAGAAGGTCGGCCTGCTGAAGGTGCATCTTTACCGTCCGTTCAGCCCGAAATATTTATTCGCGGCAATGCCTGAGACTGTAAAGAAGATTGCCGTACTCGACCGCACCAAAGAACCGGGCGCTGTCGGCGAGCCTCTCTATCTTGATGTAAGAGATGTGTATTACGGCCGCGAAAACGCCCCGCTTATCGTCGGCGGCCGATTCGGCTTAGGCTCGAAGGATACAACACCCTCCCAGCTTAAGGCTGTTTATGACAACCTCGCGGCGGAGACACCGAAAAATCACTTCACCCTCGGTATCGATGATGACGTCACTGATCTTTCACTGCCGGTAAAAGAATATATAAACACGGTTCCGGCCGGTACCATCAGCTGCAAGTTCTGGGGTCTCGGCTCTGACGGCACCGTCGGCGCCAACAAGAGCGCAATTAAGATAATCGGCGACAATACCGATATGTACGCGCAGGGCTATTTCGCTTATGATTCCAAAAAATCAGGCGGAGTCACTATTTCGCACCTGCGTTTCGGCAAACTGCCTATTACCTCCACTTATCTTATCGACGCGGCCGACTTCATCAGCTGCTCCACTCAGGCCTATGTGCATCAGTACGATATGGTCAAAGATGTAAAAGACGGCGGTATCTTCCTGCTCAATACCACATGGGACGAAAAAGAGCTTGAGGAAAATCTGCCGGCGGCGATGAAACGTGAGCTTTTTATTAAAAAAGCGAAATTTTACACGATAAACGCGACCGATGTGGCGCAGAAGATCGGCTTGGGAAGAAAGACCAACATGATCATGCAGGCGGCTTTCTTCAAGCTGGCTAATGTGATCGATTACAATAAAGCCGAAGAGCTGCTTAAGCAGGAAGTTGTCAGGAGCTACGGCAAAAAAGGCGAGAAGATCGTCAAAATGAACTACGATGCCATAGATAACGCTGTATCTTCGCTCAAAGAAGTAAGTATCCCGCAGTCGTGGGCTGACGCCGCTGATGATAAAAAGACGGCGGATAAAGCTCCGGAATTTATTGAAAAGATGCTCAGACCGATGAACGCGCAAAACGGCGATTCGCTGCCGGTTTCGGCCTTTATCGGCAGAGAAGACGGTTCTTTTCCTGCCGGAACCGCAGCCTACGAAAAGCGCAATATCGCCATAGAAGTGCCGCAATGGCTCGCGGAAAACTGTATTCAGTGCAATCAGTGCGCACTCGTTTGCCCGCACGCGGCAATAAGACCGGTATTGGTCGATAAAGCTACGGCGCTCCCGCAAGACTTTAAAACGATAAAAGCCAACGGCAAGGGCTTTGAAGACCTTGAGTACCGTATGCAGGTATCGCCGCTGGACTGCACCGGCTGCGGCAGCTGTGCCAGAACCTGCCCGGCCAAAGAAAAGGCTTTGGAAATGAAGCCGATAGACGAACAGGAAGCGCAGATCGCCAACTGGAAATTCGCTGTGACGCTGAAACAGCAGTCTCCGGCGGAAAACAATATCTATTCGGTAAAAGGAAGCCAATTCGTCAAGCCTTTGCTGGAATTCTCCGGTGCCTGTGCCGGCTGCGGCGAGACGCCGTATGCTAAACTGGTAACGCAGTTATTCGGTGACAGAATGTATATCGCCAACGCAACCGGTTGTTCATCTATATGGGGCGGTTCGGCGCCCAGCACGCCTTATACCGTTAACGACAAGGGCCACGGACCGGTATGGGCCAACTCACTGTTTGAGGATAACGCCGAATACGGCCTCGGTATGGCTACGGCGGTAAACACGCTGAGAAACAGTATAAAGGAGAAGCTCGTCAGACTTTCTCAGACCGGCATCGCCGCAGATGAAGCCCGTGAATGGATTGATACCATGAATGACAGCGAAAAGTCCGAGGCGGCTTCTTTGAAGCTTACCGAGGCTCTCGGTAAGGTAAAGGCCGATGGTGCTGATGCCGATGATATAAAATTTATACTTGATAACAGCAATCAACTCAACCGTAAGTCCATGTGGATATTCGGCGGTGACGGCTGGTCGTACGATATCGGTTACGGCGGACTCGATCATGTGCTTGCATCCGGCGAAAATGTTAATGTACTTGTCTTTGATACCGAAGTTTACTCTAATACCGGCGGTCAGTCCTCCAAGGCTACACCGGCGGCGGCTGTTGCCAAGTTCGCCGCGCAGGGCAAGAAGACCAAGAAAAAAGACCTCGGCATGATGGCGGCCGCTTACGGCTATGTTTATGTGGCGCAGGTCGCCATGGGCGCCGACAAGAATCAGCTCATAAAAGCGCTCAGGGAAGCCGAGTCATACGACGGGCCTTCGCTGGTCATCGCATACGCTCCCTGCATCAATCACGGCATCAAGGCCGGCATGGGTACGGCGATGGAACAGATGAAGCATGCGGTAGAGGCCGGATACTGGCATCTTTACCGTTTTGACCCGAGACTTAAGGCCGAGGGTAAAAATCCGTTTACGCTTGACAGCAAAGCGCCTACCGCCAGTTTCCGTGATTTTCTCAACAGTGAGACGCGCTACACGGCGCTGTCGGTCACGTTCCCGGATATAGCCGAAGAGCTGTTCGCCAAAAGTGAAGCGGACGCTAAAGAACGATATGAAAAATACGCAAAAATGGCAGCCGAAGAATAAAAGCAGGCTGCAAAAAATTAAAGGCTGCACCTGTAAAGCCGGTACTGCGCAAGTCGCTTTGCTGAGCGTGATGCAGCCGATGTTAAAAGCTCCGGTCAACAAAATGATCGGAGCTTTTTATGTGCCGCAGAATAGGTGTGTTATTTGC
>CAZIQU010000223.1:0-3118 GCA_964541445.1 uncultured Lachnospiraceae bacterium
CGGCGGCGTTGCTGCCGTGATGAGCGGCCAGCAGAATATCGGCGTCAAGATCCGCTCCGGCGGCAATAACGCCGTCGATCTCGGCACTGCCGGCATCGCCGGGAAAGAGTATGGCGACATCCCCGAAAGTTAACTT
Organism: uncultured Lachnospiraceae bacterium; assembly: GCA_964541445.1. Taxonomy (GTDB): domain Bacteria; phylum Bacillota; class Clostridia; order Eubacteriales; family Anaerofustaceae; genus CAZIQU01. The sequence goes on from CAZIQU010000223.1 coordinate 137, forward strand.
CACGATCAGCGATGTTTCGTTGATGTTCACGCTGTTATCAGCTGCCCGTTCCACGGGGCCCAGCACGGTAACCTCGGCGCCGCCGAAAGTGAATACATCGCCCACCCGCGGTTTTATGATATCATCACAGCGCTCCGCGATATAGTCAAGAGCGTATGTATAACCTTCGGCGGCAGATACATAGGGAGATATGCAGCATTTTTCCACTTTATACTCCCCCAGCGCCTTGCAGCCGCCGTAATGATCATAATGGGCATGCGTAATGATAAGCAGGTCGATCTTTTTTACGCCGAGTCCGGTCAGCACTTCTTTCATATGCGCGGCGTCGCTTTCACAGCCCAGATCGATGAGCATTGTTTCGCCGCCGCAGGTAAGCACAGCGGCGTTGGCATCGCCGACGGAAAGTATCCTCACATAAAGCGAATTATCGGAATTAGGCGCGGGTACGCCGCCGCGGCTGAACCAAAAGCGAAAGAAAAAGAAGACCGCCGCCGCCAAAACACTGAGCAGAGCGGCCGCGGCGATAAAACCGATGAGCTTTTTATGCCTGAGCTCTTTCAAAACTTTGTTTTTTCCTTATACGAGAGTAGCGCACATTACGGCCTTAATGGTGTGCAGACGGTTTTCCGCCTGGTCGAAGACCTTTGAGGCCTCGCTCAGGAACACCTCATCTGTCACTTCCATCTCTTTCAGACCGAACTGCTCATATATTTTCTTGCCGACCGCGGTATTAAGATCGTGGAAGGAGGGCAGGCAGTGCAGGAAAATGGCCTTATCGTTGCCGGTCGCGGCCATGACCGCATCGTTCACCTGATAATCCTTAAGCAGGGCGATTCTTTCGGCGAACTTGTCGCCCTCGCCCATAGATACCCATACATCGGTGTATACGGCATCTGAGCCGGCCACCGCCGCCATATCGTCGGAAATGGTGATCTGTCCGCCGCTTTGTTCGCATACCGCCCGCATTTCCGCGACCAGCTGCTCTGACGGAAATAATGATCGCGGCGCGACAGCCGTAAAATAGATACCCAGCTTAGCGCAGATAACAAGAAGAGAATTCGCCACATTGTTGCGCGCGTCACCGATAAAGGTCAGCTTCAGTTCATTAAAAGGCTTGTCGCTGTTTTCTCTGAGCGTCATCACATCGGCCAGCGCCTGAGTGGGATGAAAGCTGTCGGTCAGTCCGTTCCATACAGGTACGCCGGAATATTGAGCCAGCTCAACAGCAGTCTGCTGCTTGAAGCCGCGAAATTCTATACCGTCGTACATACGGCCCAGTACCTTGGCGGTATCGGCCAGAGATTCTTTTTCGCCCATCTGCGAATTGGTCAAAAATGTAACGCAGGCACCCTCGTCAAAAGCGGCGGTTTCAAAAGCGCAGCGTGTGCGCGTAGAAGTTTTTTCAAAAAGCAGCACGATATTTTTACCGCGCAGCAGCTCATCGCGTATGCCGGCCTTTTTCTTGGCCTTGAGCTTTACGGCATAATCGAGCAGATATTTTATTTCCTCCGTGCTGTAATCTTTCAATGTCAGATAGCTGCGTCCCTTAAGATCCATTGTATGAATTCCCCCAAATATATTGTAAATTTAAATCAAGAAAATAAGCTATATACGTTCGCGCACTAACGGCATACTCATGCAGCGCGGTCCGCCGCGTCCGCGTACCAGCTCGCTGCCGGCAATGGTTATCACCTCTATGCCGTTTTTATCCAGAAGCTCGTTCGTCACCTCGTTGCGGTCGTAGGTTATCACCTTACCGGGCGAAAGAGCCAGTGTATTGGTGCTGTCGTTCCATTGCTCGCGGGCCGCCGTCTGCGGATCGGCGCCGCCGCTGTTTATCATCGTTATACCTTCCGTTTTCAGGTATTCGGCAAGCGTCCGCGGCAGGCTGTCGGCAATACGCAGCGTCACGCCGTTCGGCGCCGCTGTAAGCACGCCGACCTTCAGTGAATCCATTATGCCGGGGTAGACGACAAATTTATCGGCATCGGCCATAGTCATGACCGTATCAAGGTGCATGAATGAACGCGTATGCGGTATTTCCACGGCAATTATCTGCCTGAAACCGGAAGCCTCGTCGTGAAGAACCTGCCGTGCCAGTGTTTCAATGGCGTAAGCGTTGGTACGCTGCGAGCAGCCGACGCATAAAGTTTCATCGTTGAGTATCAGCACATCACCGCATTCTATATTCATCATACCGGGAACAGCACCGTAATATATGTCAGCGCCGCCGAACGCGCCGCTTTCGGCAACAGCGCGCATAACAGCGCTCTCGCGCTTGCGTATATCGGTCTCCGGCGAGCTGATTATAATGCCGCTGCCGGCTATCGCCGAAGGATCGCGGCTGAAATAGAGATTGGGTATGGGTTTAAAATAATAGAAATTATCCTGACTGAAATATTCAGACAGACCGTGTTCATGCAGCTGCACCTCCGTGGGAGACAGCCCGCCGGTAATATAGCGGAAGAACTCACGGCCGGAAAGCGACATCATGAATTCCCTTATTTTTGCTTTAACGGCAGCGGAATATTTGACCTCGCTGTCGATAACAAAGTCGATCAGCTTTTCTTTTATCGCGATATCGTCAAAAGCCTTTACCGCAATATCCTCGAGATACACGACCTCAACGCCGTTTTCCCTCAACGCGCCTGCGAAGCCGTCATGCTCGGCCTGCATCGCCTTCAGCCACGGTATATCGTCAAAGAGAACCTCAGTCAGCACATTGGGCGTTATCCGCTCAAGCTCCCACGAAGGTCTGTGCAAAAGCACTTTTTTCAGTCTGCCCACTTCACTGCGCACATTTACTCTCATCGTTCGTTTCTCCGGTTAGATATTATATCATGAATGAGGCAACAGGCAAAATTAATACGTGATTAATAACGGGATAATTTTGTGTTAATATAGTATGCGTAAAATAAATGTAAAAAATAACAGCGGAAAACTTAAACCATGAAAAAAAAGCTATATAAGGACAAAGAAACG
>CAZIQU010000224.1:0-3106 GCA_964541445.1 uncultured Lachnospiraceae bacterium
GCGCAGAGCTTAAGCAATATGTTGTCACTTAAAGGCTCAAAGTGCGGCCAGTCGGCGATATTAGGACCCATGCGCAGCGGCGTATCGGTCTGCGCCGTGCCGAAGCCGTAATATATTTTCTTTTTATATGAGCTGTTGTCATAGCTAAAAGGCGCAAAGTCATCGCGGTAATCGGTGTCGGCGGCGGAGGTAAGCAGCCCGCCGTTGGCCGCTGTTGCCGCCACCGTGCGTCCGTCAGCCAATATCACCCCGGCGCTCTGACCGTCGGCGGGCTTGGCGCCCTCGCGGCTGGCAAAGTTGCGCGTGGTATGGCGCAGCGATAATGTACCGTCGGCCGGAGTATCACCGGCGCCGAAGCACGGACCGCAGAAGGCCGGTTTCATTACCGCGCCGGCCGCCAACAGCTTCTGCGCCGCCCCGCTGTTGATAAGCGCCAGCTCGGTCGGCACTGAAGCCGGGTACACCGAAAACGGGAACGGGTCGCGCAGCGCCGCGCGGCTGATGATGTCGGCGGCGGCGGATACGGTCTCATACATGCCGCCGGAGCAGCCGGCAATGATGCCCTGCTGCACGCGCAGACGCCCGTTCTCGCAAAGCTGCAGCAGCTTAAGACCGGTGCGTTTTTCGTTTTCACGCAGTATATCGGCAGTGTTTTCATTGAATTCGCGCACGGTATAGGTTTCCGACGGATGATACGGCAAAGCTACGGTCGGCTCGACCGCGGCAAGATCTACCGTCAACAGCCCGTCGTAATAAGCGTCATTTTCCACACGCAGCTGACGGTAATCCTCCTTACGCCCCAACGCGGCGTAATGCGCGCGTATTTTATCGTCTGTTTCCCATATAGATGAAAGACAGGCGGCTTCGGTAGTCATCACATCAATGGCCATGCGATATTCGGCGGAAAGCTCTTTTACCCCCGGGCCGGCAAATTCCATTATTTTATTCTTAACATAGCCGCCCTTAAAGACGGCACCGCATATCGAAAGGGCCACATCATGCGGGCCGGTACCGTGTGCGGGTCTGCCGGTAAGCCACACCAATACCACCTGCGGATAATCTATATCCCAGCTGTGACCGAGCAGCTGTTTCACCAGCTCGGGGCCGCCTTCGCCCACGCCCATCGTGCCGTAAGCACCGTAACGGGTATGGCTGTCGGAACCCAGTATCATTTTTCCGCAGCCGGCCATCTCCTCACGGGCATACTGATGGATCACGGCCTGATTTGCCGGTACAAAGATTCCGCCGTATTTTTGCGCCGCGGAAAGCCCGAACAGGTGATCGTCCTCATTTATAGTGCCGCCGACGGCGCAGAGGCTGTTGTGGCAGTTGGTAAGCGCGTAAGGCACCGGGAACTTCTCCAGCCCGCCGGCGCGGGCGCTCTGAACGATGCCCACATAGGTGATGTCGTGAGAGATGAGCGCGTCGAAGGTGATCTTCAGGTGCTGTTTGTCGCCGCTTTTGTCGTGAGCGCGCAGCAGACGCCCGGCAATAGTGTTTTCCCGTGCGGCTTCAGGCGACAGAGCGCCTTTATATTCTTTTTCCGGCTGCGGTTCTCCCTGCGCTGTCAGGTAAAAGCCGCCTTGTTTATACTGTACGCAGCTGTTCATATATGGCCTTTCCGATAAAATATTAAGTTGATTATATACGCCGCCGCCGTTTTTGCCAAAAGAAAAGAGGCATAAAGCCTCTTTTCGGTGTAATATTCTTTTTTATCCGCAAGCTTTAGAACAGGCCGCTGACCTTGCCGGTCTTGGTGTCTACATCTACTCTGCGGAAAGCCGGGTTGGAGCCGGTGCCGGGCATCATGCTGATGGTTCCGGCCATCGGGCAGAGGAACTTGGCGCCGCCGTACACAAGTACGTCGTGAATCTTGAGCTTCCATCCCTTCGGCACACCCTTGAGATCCGGGTTGTCAGACAGAGAAAGATGGGTCTTTACCATCATCGTGGAGAAGTCGTCGTAATGCGGATCGCTTTCGAATTTTTCCGCCTTGGCGATGGCTTCGGGAGTCCATTCGGTGCCGTCGGCGCCGTAAACTTCCTTGGCGATGAGCTCGACTCTGTCGCGCAGCTTCATGGTAAGAGGATAGAGGTACTTGATCTCGGTCTCTTCTTCACAGGCCTCGATGACCTGCTGAGCCAGCTCGATAGCGCCTTCGCCGCCGAACTGCCAATGCTCGGAAAGCGCGCATCTGACGCCGCGCTCGGTGCAGAGACGTTTGATAAGGTTTACCTCGTTGTCGGTATCGGTATAGAACTTATTGATGCAGACAACAGGCTTGATGCCTGATTTGATGACGTTGTTCACATGGTGGAAGAGGTTCTCGCAGCCTTTTTCCAGCAGCTCGAGGTTCTCGGTCTTGTATTCGTCCGGAAGGTCGATACCGGGTTTGACAGCCGGTCCGCCGCCGTGCATTTTAAGAGCGCGGATAGTCGCGACTATTACGGAGACGTTCGGCTTGAGGCCGGAAAGTCTGCACTTAACGTTCCAGAACTTCTCGAAGCCGATATCGGCGGCGAAGCCGGATTCCGTCACATGATAATCGAAGAGCTTAAGGCCGAGGCGGTCGCCGATTATCGAAGACTGCCCGATGGCGATATTGGCAAACGGTCCCGCGTGTACGAGTACCGGCTGATGCTCTACCGTGTAGCACAGAGTCGGGTTGATGGTGTTTCTCATCCATGCGCACATAGCTCCGTCCACTTCCAGATCCTTGGTGGTAACGGGGTTGCCGTCTTTGTCATAAGCCATGATGATGTTGCCGATACGTTCTCTGAGATCGGCCAGATCACGGGATATGGAGAGGATAGCCATAAGCTCGCTGCCTACGGCGATGCCGAACTTGGAATTCATTTCAAAGCCGTCTTTGGGTCCGCCCATGCCGATGCGGATATTTCTGAGGCCCTGAGCGCAGAAATCCATGACCCAGCCCATCTGTATCTTGTCGGGGTCTATATTGAGTCTTTTGAGGTTGCGTTTGGCAAGCTGCTCGTCGGTATAGTTGGCTTCATGCTGCATACGGGCATTGAGCGCTACCATGGAGAGGTTGTGTGCGTTCATTATGTCGTTGATGTCGCCGGTAAGACCAAGGGAGAACTCGGTC
>CAZIQU010000225.1:0-3065 GCA_964541445.1 uncultured Lachnospiraceae bacterium
CGGCGATATTTTCCGCCGCCTTCTGCCCGATAAGCCTCTGTGCCAGAGCCAGCTTTTTATTGAGCTTATAGCGGCCTACCGCCATAAGGTCGTAGCGGCGCGGGTCGAAAAACATCGAATTAAAGAGTGGTTTGGCGCTGTCAATCGTCGCCGGCTCGCCGGGGCGCAGACGCCTGTATATCTCGATAAGGCCGCTTTCCACGCCGGTGGCGGTATCCTTTTGCAGGGTGGTGAGCAGTCGCTCATCGTCGCCCAAAAGCTCGGTGATCTCGGCGTTGCTGCCCAGACCCACCGAACGCAGAATGACGCTCAGCGGTATCTTGCGGGTGCGGTCAACACGCACATAGAGTATGTTGTTGGAATCGGTCTCGTATTCCAGCCAGGCGCCGCGGTTGGGGATAAGCTGCGCCGAAAAAAGGTCTTTGCCGTGCTTGTCCGTTTCCTTGGAGAAGTAAGCGCCGGGTGAACGTACCAGCTGACTGACGACCACGCGCTCGGCGCCGTTGATGATGAAGGCGCCGGTGTCGGTGAGCAGCGGAAAATCAGCCATGAAAATGTTCTGTTCCTTTACTTCGCCCGTGTTTTTATTGGTGAAACGGATCTTCACCTTTAAGGAAGATGAATAGTTGGTGTCCCGTTCCTTACATTCTTCCACGTCATACTTGGGCTTGCCCTCCAGCCCGTAATCGATTATTTCCAGAAAAAGGTTGCCGGAAAAGTCCACTATCGGGTTGATGTCGTTGAATACCTCACGGAGGCCTTTTTCCAAAAACCAGTTGTAGGAGGCCTTCTGTATCTCGATGAGATACGGCATATCCATGACATCCTTGATCCTCGAGAAGCTCATACGCGTTCTTCTGCCGATCTGTTCAGCGTGTATCATTCAGTGCTCCTTATATGAATTTTCGGCGAAAAAAATGCACTCTAAATTTTCCTCTGACGCAATGATCCGATTGTTAATTTAAAGTGCTTTCCCTCCGCCCTGCTGTTTATCGAATAATGATAAAAATTGCATGTAAATAAAACTCGTGCAATTTGTTATTTTATAATATAAACAAAACAATGTCAATGCTTTTATTGATGAAATCATAAAAAACGATTGACTTTTTCCGTCAGGATAATATAATATTTATGCTGATTTTTGATATTGACGCTTATTTCTCTCCGATCTTTGTATCTTCTTCTTTTTTTTCATTCTTACCGCTCCGCCGGGGATTATACCGGTTCATAGCGGAATCTATACTGTCGGTGATTATTGTTTCAATTATATCACAGGCGCGCGCGCACAGCGAAGGCATCTGTTCTCTTTCCTCAAAATTGAAATTCGCCAGAACATATTCGTAAAGCTCCATATCATCGCGTTCGGGCCCGATGCCGACACGCAGCCGCGGAAAATCGCCGAATCCCAGCGCCGCGATGACGCTTTTCATGCCGTTATGCGTACCGGGGCCGCCGCCGGCGCGTATTTTTACCGTGCCGAAGGGAAATTCGATATCGTCGTGTATCAAAATAATGTTTTCCGCGGGCACGCGGTAGTATGAGACAGCCGCCGCCACGCAGACGCCGCTTTCGTTCATAAAGGTCTGCGGCTTTATCAGCAGCGCTTTTTCGCCGCCGATGCGCGTTTCGGCGCATAAGCCGTCAAATTTTTCATAAAAAGCGCCGGCGCAGCCGAGGCGTTCTGCCAGAGCGTCTACCGCCATAAAGCCGACATTGTGACGCGTGAGCGCGTATTTTCTTCCGGGATTGCCGAGACCGGCGATAATATACATAAGCCTATTATAGCCCGCCCCGGCAGGATTGCGAAACAACAGCGGTTAATTTACCCGCACAAAATCAACGCGGTAGCCTTCGATCTCCGTATAATGGGTATCGTTATCCATATTTATTGAAACATAAGTCGAAGACCATATAGGGTCGTCGGCGTACTGACAGAACAGCTCATTGCCGCAGGCGTTCCAGCAGCCGCCGAATTCGTCGGCGCTTTCGCTCCAGCCGTAGCTGTAATTGCCGTCAGCGTAGTAGCGGTAATAAACGCCCTCTTTTTCGCCGTACCATTTGCCGATGAGAAAATCGTAAGTGTCTGATTTGAGCCGGTCACGGTAGGTGTCGTCGCCGGGGGTAAATACGTAGTTGTAGACATAATTGCTCAGTACCAAACAGTTCTCGCCGAAGCAAAAGCTCATATAAAGCTTTTCGCCGTCATGCGCTGTTATGCAGAGCGTGCTGCCGTCAAGCGTATAGGTGAAATCGCCGCTCGCCATACCGGTGCTGCTGCCGGAGCTTACATAGCCGATGTTGTTCGGATAAAATTCAATGCGTGAGGCGCCGTTGTTGTCGTACCATGTACCCACGGAATAGAGCAGGTCGGCATCGGCAGCAATGTCGCCCGCGCCGTACATCTCGCCGAACTGTTTGCTTTCGTCGTACTGATAGGCGATGAAATCATCGGAATAGATATCGCAGAGCAGAAAGTCAGATTCATCCGCCGACGATGTATCGATGTATAACTCAACAGTCTCTTCGTCGAAGGCGCCGTATTCCATGGTTTCCTCTACCGCCTCATAGTAGACGCTGAGAGCGTAAAGCCCGTCGCCCTTATCTTCGATGTTAACTATTCTGCCGTAGCCGCGGCCAAGCTCCGAAGCCCAGATGCCCCACAGAAAATAGCCGTCGGTCTCATCGCAGTTAAAGCTGATGAATTCGTTATTGTCGCTCGTCCATGTGCCGGCGTAGGCCTGGCAGAACTCCGTTATGCCGATGGCCTCTTCCGTATCGGTACCGGCGCCCGAGGGAGTGGTTCCGCCGCCGCAGGCGGTCAGCCCGAATGTCAGAAGCAGTGCCAGTGCCAGCGCCGCCGTCTTTTTCACAGTATTTTTCAAGGTATCTTCCTCCTCTTTGATGAGCTGCAGTTATTTTTATGTAGTTTCAGCTGTTGATTTAATTATACATTAAAAATAGATGGGTGTGCAATCAAAACATAGACGCACGTCGTCGCGTCGTCGCAATATGCTCAACTCGTTGAAGCCATCCCGAGAGGGATGGCTTGTTGACTCGTATCGCCA
>CAZIQU010000226.1:0-3065 GCA_964541445.1 uncultured Lachnospiraceae bacterium
GTATAATAAATATATAAATCGGCAGGGCTGACGTACTGCCGCAGAGGCAACAAAAGGGGCGAATGATACCGCGCTGAAAACACAAATAAAACGGCACAGGCGGTCATTCATTCACGCCGGCGGGGGATCAGCCGAAATCTGTAATTTTTAAATGGAGGAGCAGTTATGTATAAAAATTTGGATGAGATTTTAAATGACGACGAGCTTGACGACGCAGGCGCTTTTGTGGGCGCAGATCCGGATCACCCCAATTTCAATCCGTTCCCGACAAATCTTGATTATCATACGCTGGTGAGGGAAGGTATAAGGCTCGGCAGAAGACTGATAATAGAGGTGCAGGATGATGGAACCGGCGTCGCTTCTTTCGGTGAAAAATACAAATAAGTATTACAAATGGGAGTAAAAAAAGAATAGAAAAAAATTATATAGACGATCCGCCCGGAATATATGGGGCTTATTGCAATGGCGGCCCGGACGATGAATTTACGAAATATGTTTTCGTAGACTTGGGCCGACGCCGGATTGACGATACAATAGATTTCAACAAATTGCAGGAAGTAAAAAAACAGATGAATTTTTACAGAAAAAAAGCCGGCATGGAGCTACCGGATTAAAACATACATTTGTAATCAGCCGCCTTCGGGCGGTTTTTTATTGCCAAAAGAACAAGGGGAAAACGTAATAAAATGATGCGGGCACAGCCGAGCGGCGCCGCTGATGAAATTATCCTTAAAAAACGGTAAATTCCTTCATCTGTATGGTATAACATTATCAGAATAATGTTCATCGGCCGGCGGTACCGTCAGCAAGCACGGCGGCGCTGCCGTCCGGCGGCATTGCAAAGGAGATAAATATGAAAAAAATTTTAAGCGTACTGCTGACCGCTATGCTGGTATTGACCTTTGCCGCCTGCTCAACGGGCGAGAAAACGGATAGCGGCGAAGATACCGGGGAGAACGCCGGCATACCGAATCCGTTCGTTGACTGTGAGAATATCGATGATGCCGCCGGGCTGGCCGGCTTCGCGATCACCCTGCCGACGGATATTCCCGCCGGGTACGAGTTGGGCAGCATTACTGCCATCGAGAACGAGATGATACAGGTTATATACAACAAGGGCGAAAATACCCTCAGTCTGCGCAAGGCAGCCGGCACCGATGACGTCAGCGGCGATTATAATGAATATGCCGAGGTCGAAACCGTTTCCGTAAACGGCGTGGATGTCACCTTTGAGGGAAATGACGGCACGGTTACGGTAGCCTCATGGACCGACGGCACTTACGCTTATGCCATACGGGCGGCGGAAGATGGGCTTTCTGCGGCGGAAATGACCGCTCTGGCGGAGGAGCTGCAATAACGCGCGGGCGGCGGCGGGCAGACAAAATGCCGTGAGAAATGAAATATTTCTTTACAGCCGCCGCGTTCCGTGCTATCATCACACCGTAATAATCTTTCATAAGACACGGAGGCCAAGTTGCGCAATTAACCGTAAACATTTTACCTTAACAGCTCATAAACAGCGGGCATAATTGGCCGCTTCTGTTACGGTAGTGTTTTTTCGGTCATAATGCGTGATTTTTTTATGCCAAGAGAGGAAAACCGTGTCACAGATAAAAATAAACGATCTCACCTTCGCTTACGAAGGCACCTATAACGAAATATTTTCTCATGTCAGTCTCAGCCTTGACAGCGGCTGGCGACTGGCTCTTATCGGCCGCAACGGCCGCGGCAAAACAACTTTGCTGCGTATTCTGTCCGGAGAGCTCGCTCACAAGGGCAGCGTTTCCGCTTCCGTCGATTTCACCCTGTTCCCCTTTACCGCAGAAAAGCCCGGGCTCACGGTGCGGCAGATAGCCGCAGCATTATGTCCGCAGGCCGAGGACTGGCAGCTGGAGCGTGAATTTGCTCTTTTGCGGCTGCCGGACGATCTGTCGGAGCGCATCTACGACGAGCTTTCGGAGGGCGAAAAGACGAAGGCGCAGCTGGCGATGCTTTTTCTGCTTGAAAACGCCTTTTTGCTTATTGATGAGCCTACCAATCATCTCGATATGGCGGGGCGTGATAGCGTGGGCGCGTATCTGCGCGACAAACGGGGCTTTATATTGGTATCGCACGACCGGGCGCTGATCGATGCCTGCTGCGATCATGTATTGAGCATAAATAAGGCCGGTATTGAGCTGACGCGCGGCAATTTTTCCGTTTGGCAGGAGAATTTCGACCGGCAGCAAAACTTCGAAACGCGGCAGAACGAAAAACTCAAAGCCGATATCGAGCGGCTTTCCGCTTCGGCGCGTCGTTTTTCCGATTGGTCGGATTCGCTGGAGGCAACAAAATACGCTCGCGGCAACGGCGGTGAGCAGCCGGCGGACCGCGGTCACATCGGCGCCAAATCAGCCAAGCTGATGAAGCAGCGGCAGAATACAGAGAAACGCATCGCCCGCGGTATCGCCGAAAAACAAACGCTGCTGCGAAACAGTGAGCGCGCCGACGCGCTGAAGATAGTGCCGGAAGCCGCACGCAGCCGCAAGCTGGTGGAATTTTCGCATGTGGATATTTTCTACGGCGAGCGAAAGGCAGCTGCCGACATCAGCTTTACGCTTTACAGCGGTGAACGTCTGGCGCTCACCGGGCCCAACGGCAGCGGCAAGAGCAGTGTCATCAGGCTTATTTTAGGTGAAGATATCGCCTATACCGGCAGCGTTTACATCGCGCCCGGTCTAAAGGTGTCATACGTTCCGCAGGATACCTCGCACATCAGCGGCAGACCGGCGGATATAGCGCGCGAGCGCGGTCTGAACAGCGCTGTTTTTATGGCCATGCTCGCAAAACTGGCTTTCAGCGCCGAAGATATGAGCGCCGATACGGCGGATATGTCTCTCGGGCAGAAAAAGAAAGTCATGCTGGCCGCGAGCATAAGCGAGAACGCCGAGCTGTATATTTGGGATGAACCGCTTAATTATGTTGATATAATCTCGCGCATGCAGCTCGGTGAGCTTATTGCCCGCGACCGCCCCACTATGATATTTACCGAACACGACCGCGTCTTCTGCGAAACGGCCGACAGC
>CAZIQU010000227.1:0-3059 GCA_964541445.1 uncultured Lachnospiraceae bacterium
ATATGCAGCGTACGGTTTTTTTATCAGTTGGACGGCGCAGCCGATGACAAAATCGCTTTTGAAAATGATATGGGCTATGTAGCCTACCGTGCGGCTAAAGATCAAAATCCGGAATTGGAAATAACATATTCGTATAACGGAATAAATACAAGCAGGGTCGAAAGCTACGCTTTGTACGGCGGGCTGCTGTTTATGGGCATATTTTTCGCCGTGCTGTTCCTCGTGAATACCGTTATAATAATGTATTTCAAACAGGTTTCCGAGGGGTATGACGACCGTGCCCGATATGATATATTGCAGAAGGTAGGGATGGGTGACGATGAAATAAAAGAGACGATCAACAGCCAGATCAGAATCGTATTCCTGCTGCCTATCATCACCGCGCTCACGCATATCCTCATGGCAAGCAATTTATTGATACGGATGCTCGAAGCCTTTGTAATGACTGATGTGAAAATTGCCTTGTTGTGGATGGTCATTACCAGTGTCGCCTTTACCGCGGTGTATTATCTGGCATATAAACAGACCTCAAAGGTATATTTCAGAATTGTGAAAAATTAAGATGAACAGTTACATAAAAACGATTGTTGAAGCCGCTTTGGCATTTCCGTTCGCGGCGTTTATTTTCACCCTGCCGTATATGGTGGCGCAGTACAGGAAGTACGGCTCAGTGCTCCCTGTACGCGCTGTTATAGTTTATTCAATGATACTGTATTTGTTATGTGCTCTCTTCTTGGTGATACTGCCGCTGCCGAGTAAGGAAGAGGTCGCGGCGATGACGCGCCCATATACGCAGTTTGTACCGTTTATGTTCGTGAAGGATTTTGTGGAGAAATCGGGATTGGTGCTCAGTCAGCCTTCCACTTATCTGCGCGCCTTAAAGAGCGGTGAGTCTATCGTAGTGATATTTAATATCCTTTTATTTGTGCCGCTCGGCGTTTACTCACATTACTATTTCGAAAAAAATTGGCAGCGTACACTGCTTTTAGGTTTCTTGCTGTCGCTTTTTTTCGAGATCACTCAGGTTACGGCGCTGTACGGCATTTATCCGCGCCCGTACCGCGTTTTTGACGTTGACGATCTTATCCTCAACTCTTTCGGCGCGCTTTGCGGCTTTTGGCTGGCGGGACCTCTTGCTAAAATTCTGCCGAGCCGTGACCGGCTTGATACGATGTCATACGAAAAAGGAAAGCGGGTATCCTTAACACGGCGTGTTACTGCTGCGTTGATAGACCATACATTGATAAGCTCGATATGCGCACTCGCGGGCAGGCTGGATGTCGGTATCGGCAAGCTGTTTACGGTAAGCTTTTTGCCGGCCGGCTTTATCGCCGTTGCATTGTTTTTTATTGTGATTCCGATATTATCCGGCGGTTATACGCCGGGTAAGGCGATAGTAAAAATAAAGCTGGTAAGGGCGGACGGCGGCAGGCCGGAATTTTACCGCTATTTGATCAGGTACGGCATTTTATATTTTTTGGTCTTTCCGGCGATGGTATATGAAGTGGCGCTTGTCCCGGTCCTTTCCGATGTGTCATTCGGTGTAGGCATAATCATAGGCATTGTCATGGCCGCTTTATTCTATGCGGACTGTTTATTCGCGGTGCATTTTATTAAGACCGGCATAAAAAAAGAGAACCGCTTTATCTACGAGAAGCTAAGCGGTACTCACAATATAAGTACAGTAGCGGAAAAGTGTGTGGATACGGCGCCTTCAGTTTGATATCGCGGCAATTATCTGTGCCAGTGCATCGGCGTCTGCTTTTATCTCGTCATAATCTGTACCCTCTATCATTACTCTGACCAGAGGCTCAGTGCCGGAATGACGCAGCAGCACACGTCCGTTGTCCTTATATTTTGCCTGCAGCGAATTTTCCGCTTTTTTTACGCTTTCGTTATCGATGTACCTCAGTTTATTCTCCGGTTTAGTTTTGACATTTACCAGTATCTGCGGATAATCACGGTAACCTGCCAGCAATTCGGAGAGAGGCTTTCCCGAGGTCTTTACTATGTGCGTCAGAAGCATGGCGGCGGCGATGCCGTCGCCGGTGGAATTGTAATCGGAAAGAATGATATGACCGGACTGTTCGCCGCCCAGATTATAATTTTTTTCCAGCATCTCCTGAATGATATATCGGTCTCCCACCTGTGTCTGCGCGGTTTTGACGCCGCCTTCTGCCAGTTTTTTTATCAGTCCGAGGTTGCTCATGACTGAAATCACCAGCGTATCATCATGCAGCAGTCCCTGCTCATGCAGATACTTCGCGAAAAGATACATTATGCGGTCGCCGTTGATTTCGCTGCCTTTTTCGTCACAGGCGATAAGTCTGTCGGCATCGCCGTCGAAAGCCAGGCCGATATTCGCTTCAACGGCTATTACTTTATCACACAAAGCCTGCGTATGTGTGGAGCCGCAGCTGTCGTTTATATTGATGCCGTTCGGCTTATCGTTTATTACCGTAAGATCAGCGTTAAGACGTTCAAATACCGCCGGCGCTATTTTACTGGCCGCGCCGTTGGCGCAATCTATTACCACCTTCAGCCCGGCAAGATCGCTGTGCGGCATGACGGAAAATATGTGCTCACAATAGCTTTCCTTCGCGTTATTATCGGTATGCATGGTACCGACCTCGCCGTTTATGCAAGTGCCGTATTTATTATGCTCCTCAAGCATTTTCTGTATTTTATCCTCGATACTGTCGGATAATTTCATGCCGCAGGCGTTGAAGAATTTGATGCCATTGTCGTAATACGGGTTGTGAGAGGCGCTGATGACCACGCCGCAATCACCCCCGTAATGCTTTGTCAATACGGCAATTGCCGGTGTTGTCATTACCCCAACGGATATGACCGCGCCTCCGCGGCTCATTATGCCGCTGGTGATGGCGTTATGCAGCATCGGTGAAGAAAGCCGTGTGTCACAGCCGATAATAAACATCGGTCTTTTGCTTCCGTCTTTCAGACATTCGCATACTGCCTGCCCCAGCTCAAAGGCGAACTGCGGTGTGAGTGAATCGTTAGCTACACCTCTGACGCCGTCCGTACCAAATAATCTGCTC
>CAZIQU010000228.1:0-3053 GCA_964541445.1 uncultured Lachnospiraceae bacterium
CCCGGCCCCAAAACAGGCCGTCTTGTGGGGCTGTGCAGCAAGAAAATGGCTGCTCAACAAGTCGCATTGTGAAACAGCCCCGTCAACGAGTTGAGCACATTGCGACGACGCGGCTGTTTCCCTGCTTAACCGCAAAAAAAATTGACACGGAGCTTTTTTTTGTGGTATCATACCGCTAATTATATATTTTCGGGGAAATGTCATGATTGTAAAGATATTACTTTTGGCCGCCTTCGCGGCGGTAACCCTATTTGTGGGTATAAAAAGCCGGA
Organism: uncultured Lachnospiraceae bacterium; assembly: GCA_964541445.1. Taxonomy (GTDB): domain Bacteria; phylum Bacillota; class Clostridia; order Eubacteriales; family Anaerofustaceae; genus CAZIQU01. Next base: position 273 of record CAZIQU010000228.1, read on the forward strand.
AAAACGCCGGCAGCGTAAATGATTTTGTGTTGGGAGGCAGAAAGCTGGGGCCGTGGCTTACGGCGTTTGCTTACGGCACATCATACTTTTCTTCGGTGGTATTCATCGGTTACGCCGGACAGTTCGGCTGGAACTTCGGCGTGGCCGCCACCTGGATCGGGCTCGGCAACGCCTTTATCGGCAGTCTGCTTCCCTGGGTGATACTGGGCAGGCGCACCCGTATTATGACCAAGCATTTTGAGGCCGCCACCATGCCCGAATTCTTCGCCAAACGCTATGACAGCGCCGCCCTCAAAACGGTAAGCGCCGTTATCATATTTGTGTTTCTCGTTCCTTATTCGGCAAGCGTATATAAGGGGCTTTCACAGCTGTTTTCCATCGCTTTCGGTATTGATTTTATCTGGTGTGTCGTCGGCATCGCCCTCATCACCGGTATATATGTAATTACCGGCGGCTACCGCGCCACGGCCATGAACGATTTCATTCAAGGCATCGTCATGATCGGCGGCATCGTGCTGGTGGTGGGCAGCGTGCTTGCCGGCCGCGGCGGCTTCAGCGAGGCGCTGACGCAGCTTTCGGCAATGCCGAGTACCGCGAACCCGCAGCTGCAGGGCGCTTTTGTATCGTTTTTCGGTCCGGAGCCCCTTAATCTGCTTTCGGTCGTCATTCTTACCAGTTTAGGCAGCTGGGGGCTGCCGCAGATGGTGCATAAATTTTATACCATACGCAGCGAGCAGGCCATTAAGAGCGGTACGGTCATATCCACGCTTTTTGCTCTCGTCATCGCCGGCGGCTCATATTTTATGGGCGCGTTCGGGCGGCTCTATTACAGCGAATCGCCGGTCGTCTACGATGAGATAGTGCCCTCTATGCTGGCGCAGAATCTGCCCGATGTGCTTATCGGCGTCGTGCTTATCCTGGTGCTGTCGGCGAGCATGTCCACGCTCTCATCGCTGGTGATCACCTCCAGCTCCACCTTTACCCTCGATTTTCTTTCGGCATTCGGCCGCAAGGAGATGAACGAGAAAAAAAGGCTTGCCCTCATAAAAATACTGTGCGCTTTCTTCGTTATTCTTTCGGCCGTGCTGGCGCTGAATCCCAGCAGCCTGATCACCACGCTCATGTCGCTCTCGTGGGGTGCGCTGGCCGGCGCGTTTTTAGGGCCGTTTTTGTACGGTCTTTTCATGAAAAACGTCACGAAAGCGTCTGTATGGGCAAGCTTCGCAATCGGCATCGGGCTCAGTGCCGGCAATATGATATGGCACTTTATGCCGCAGACGGCGGCCGGGGCGCTGGCGATCGTCGCCTCTCTGGCAGTCGTACCGCTGGTAAGCCTCATCACGCCGAAGCTGCCGCAAAGCTTTACCGAGCAGGCGTTTTCCTGTTACGATAAAAAGACGGTCAGCAAGCAGGTATTCGCGCTCACCGATGAGTATGACCGCGGCGATTCCGTACCGCTGCCTTACAGCGACAGCTTTTAGGCGCCTGCCGCCTCTTTTACCGGTCGGCCGTGTTTTCGGTCAAGCAGTATTTTCAGTTAAATCGAAGTTACGCCGCGGTATGCCGCGGCGGAGAAGAAAGGGTCAGACCTCATAAAGCGGCTCAATGACGCCGAAAAATGAGATCTGACCCTATTACTATGCCCGCTTTACCATCTGAAGGACGCGAGGGCCATGTCGATGAGAAGGTTAAAATCAAAATTGCCGGTCACAACCGTCAGCTCGCAGCCCGATGAGAAATCCTGCATCATGGTGTTTGAATCCACAGGCGCGTACTCTACCCACACATAGCAGGTTATGCCGTCGTCGCCTACCCAGCAGCCGTACCAGTCATAGATATCATCATTGAATTCCTGCGCGTAGGTGTATAAACCGCGCTCATTAAGCTGCGCGACATAGGCTTCAGCTTCCTCGACTGATGAGGTCTTTTTGCCGAATGAGCAAAGTGAGGCGTCGTCCATGCCGTAACCGTGCAGATAGTCCTCACAAAGATAGAAGACGTCGAAGCCCTCTATCTCCGGCAAAAGGCCGTCAAAAAAGTAACCTGTCGGCCATGTGCCGTCGCCGGTCATATCCTGCGCGTCGTCGTGCATATTAAACAGATTGTTTCCCTCACACAGCGCGCGGCACAAACCGATATAGCCGCTCATACGCGCGGAGAAATCGTCAAGCTCACTCCACTGCTGAAGAATATAACCGGCAGTCTCCTTCACGGCCGCTGTCTTCTCGTCACCCGAAAGTGACGCAGCACGTTCGATGCCCGATTTGATAAACGTTTTCTGATAACCGCGCAAAACATCGTCGCGCGTCGTAATGTAATAGTCGTTTTCCGCGAAACCGGCGTCCGCCGCCGCCGTATCCATCTCGGTATATTTTTCCTCAAGCTTCGCGGCAAGCTCCGCCAGTTCTTCGTCGGTCTGAGGCAGTGCGCCGTCGTTCAGCAGCGCCGCTGCCTTCTGCGCCGCCACCTTCGCGGTGCTGCCGCCGGCGCCGCAGCCTGCCGCACCGAAGCAGAGCAGCAGTATCAGCATTATGCTTATTGACTTCTTCATTCTCTTCTAAACCCCTTTTCTTTTATATCTTCGGCCGAACGGGCGGCCGTCCGCAGCAAAAACAGCTGCGTAAAATTACATCTGTATTATAATATATCCGCATTAAAAACGACAGGTCATAAAAGTGCCAAAATGACAAAAAATGACGCGCGGATTTACGCTTTTTATTTCAACGGCTTTTCGTCGATGTATTGCCTGAGGGCGCCGTAAGCATCCTGATTTCTGATAAT
>CAZIQU010000229.1:0-3030 GCA_964541445.1 uncultured Lachnospiraceae bacterium
GGTTCATGCGTTTATTTATGGATGGAAGTATTAGTTTTGCTGCTACTTATACCAGCAAAAAAATACATATTTGAAAATAAACAATATACAAAGAAAGGTTTTGCTTTAGCTATGTTCTTATTAGGTATTATTGCGGGAAATTCCAGCGAAAATACCGCAGTGGGTGTTACTTTTATAATGATTCTTTGCCTTATTTATATGAAATATAAAAGCATTAGGATTCCTCGATGGTATGTTTCTGCCTTTATCGGTGAGATTGTAGGCGCTGTAATTCTTATTGCGGCTCCCGATTTCAGTACATTTTATTTGTATATAAGCCGAATAAATAATACTACTATATGTTTTATAGATTTTATGCTTCCCCTTTTGATTTGTCTTACGGTACTTTTCATTATTATATCGTACAGTTCGTTACGCGATAAAAATAAAATAATAATTCCGGCGATTATGTTTTCGGCCTGTGCTTTGATAACCGCCTATTGCATGACCGTATCTCCGTCTTTCCCATTCCGTGCATGGTTTACCGTTGTTGTTTTCTTGATTATTGCAGTTGGTATTTTGTATAATGGGCTTAATCGCGCTGATAAACTAATTTATACAGTGACATTTTTTGTAATACTTCTCTGTGTTTTGCCGCTGTTTTTGAGCGTAAGAGATATGTATATTTATGTCAAAAGCGGCGATGTCTTCATAATCACATACGGGCTTTAAAACATAACGAATTTATCATTTATATCAAAGCGCAGACGCAAAGCTCTGTGCTATAATTGTTTTTGTTTCGCAATAACAAACTGAGGAGGAAAATTTGGAAAAATCGAAGGTATATTTTACCGACCTGCATACTTCATATAATGACCCGCTGCAGAAAAAACTGGAAAGGCTCATGCATCACGCCGGCTTTGAGAATATAGATTTCTCCGGCCGCTTCGCCGCCGTCAAGATTCATTTCGGCGAGCCCGGCAATTTGGCGTATCTGCGGCCCAATCTGGCAAAGACCGTGGCCGACTACATTAAAAAACTGGGTGGCAAGCCGTTTCTTACCGACTGCAACACGCTGTATACCGGCCGGCGCAAAAACGCGCTCGAGCATATAGACACAGCTTACGAAAACGGCTTCAATCCATTTTGTACCGGCTGCCATGTCATTATCGCCGACGGGCTCAAGGGCAATGACGAAGCTCTGGTGCCTATCGACGGTGATTATGTTAAGGAGGCGAAGATCGGCCGGGCGCTTTATGACGCCGATATAATAATATCGCTCAACCACTTTAAGGGGCATCAGGCGGCGGGCTTCGGCGGCGCTTTCAAAAACATCGGCATGGGCGGCGGCTCACGCGCCGGTAAAATGGAAATGCACTATGAGGGCAAGCCGAAGATAATGACCGAGCTTTGCCGCGGCTGCGGCAGCTGCGTAAAGGTATGCGCGCAGAGCGCCATTGCCGTCAGCGATAAAAAAGCCGCCATCGATTACAATAAATGCGTGGGCTGCGGCAAATGTCTGGCTATATGCAATTTTGACGCGATTGTGCCGGATGGCAATCTGGGCAGCAAGATGCTCAATTATAAGATCGCCGAATACACGGAAGCTATCATAAGGGACAAGCCCAACTTTCATATCAGCTTTGTTATGGATGTATCGCCCAACTGCGATTGCAACCCCAACAACGACATACCCATCGTCCCCGATGTAGGTATATTTGCGAGCTTTGACCCGGTAGCACTCGATCAAGCCTGCGTCGATGCAGTAAACGCGCAGCCTATCGAGGCCGCCAGCATCATCGGCGCGCACGCGCATGACGGCGAACAGCACGACCGCTTTATGCTGGCTCATCCCGATACCGACTGGCGCTGCTGCCTTGAGCATGCCGAAAAACGCGGCATGGGCAGCCGCCGCTACGAAATAATAAATGTAAAATGACCGGCTCATGCCGCAGAAAGGAACACCCTGCTTTAAAATGGAAATAAACGAAGATTCTCTTAAGATGATCACCGCTCTCGCCGATTCGTTCGGCCCCAGCGGTTTCGAGGACGAGGTGGCCAACACCGCCCGTAAATTTACCGGCGACTTTGCCACCGACGAGGATAATATCCGCAATTTTTATATCACCCCGAAAAACAACCGCGGCGGACGCCCGACAGTGATGCTTGATGCGCACAGCGACGAGGTCGGTTTTATGATTCATTCAATTAAAAATGACGGCACGCTGCGCTTTGTTGCGCTGGGCAACCCCTCGGTGGCTTCGCTGCCTTCAGCGCGGGTGCAGGTCTTAAACGGCAGAGGAAAGCTTCTGCCCGGCGTGATTTCCGCCGTACCGCCGCATTATCTTAAAAAGGGCGAAAAACAGGATACGGACATCAGCCATCTTTCCATAGATATCGGCGCGACAAGCCGCGAGGAGGCTGAAGAAGTTTTCGGCATAGAGATCGGTCTGCCGGCGGCGCCGTTTTCGCCTTGTATCACTGACAGGGATAACGGGCTGATTTTCGGTAAGGGCTTTGACTGCCGTATCGGCTGTGCCGCGCTCATCGAAACGATGAAACGGCTGGCCGACGAAGACCTGCGCGTGGATATTGCCGGCGTGCTTTCTTCTCAGGAGGAGGTAGGCGGCCGCGGCGCTTCGGTGGCTGTCAACCGTATTTGCCCTGATGTCGCGATATGTTTTGAGGGCTGCCCGGCTGACGATACCGTCGTCGAGACCGATATGCAGCAGACAAAGATGAAGCACGGCCCCATGCTGCGTTTTGTTGATGTAAGCATGATCACCAACCCCCGTTTCCAGCGTTTGGCGCTGAATAAGGCCAAGCAGTGCGGCATTAAGGCGCAGGGCGGCGTGCGTGAGGGCGGCGGCACCAACGGCGGTGTTGTTCACTGCCTGCAGCACGGTATTCCGGCGATTGTGATCGGTGTGCCGGTCAGATATATCCATTGCCCCAACTGCGTTACGGCCTACGAGGATTTTGAATCGGCCGTAAGTCTGGCCTGTGAGGTGATAAAGGCGCTGAACGCCGACGTTATCGCCGGTTTTTAAG
>CAZIQU010000230.1:0-3018 GCA_964541445.1 uncultured Lachnospiraceae bacterium
CAATGTCCGTGATTGAAAAATATTTTTCACAGATAGGCAGCAAACTTTTTTCATTTGCGAAAGATAATGTAGCAGAAACCGCAATAGAAGAAAATAAGGAATTTTCATTTAACGGAATAGGTATGCCTGTCGCGTATGCATATATAATAAACCGCAATAAAATAAAAAGAAAACTGGGTAAAGAATTAATAAAATGAAAAAACCAATTAATGAATCTGAATTTTTACAGAGGCTTCATTTGGAAGATTGCAGCAGCATTTAGATAAAAAAGAGCCGATGGCGTTTATCAGCGCGCATGTGGATGATTTACCCACAGCGGATAATAAAGATAGGACATATGGGTTGTATAGATTGGCACGTGCATATCAATTTGGATATAACAAAATATCGGGCGGTTATACAATGGATGACGGAAGTTTATCTGAGGAACAATCCGTCGTTGTTTACGCTAAGCCCGATGAGCAGGACGAACTGTTTGAATTTGCCAAGAAAGCGGCAAAGCTGTATGAGCAGGAAAGCATACTTCTGGCAGATACAGATGGGGTAGCTTTTTTCTATTATGCGAAGTCTGCAAAAAAGTATAATGAAGGCGATATTTATAAATCAGGTGAGTTCACTGCTTCTGATGTGGATAAATATTTTTCGCAAATAGGTCAGAAAAGATTTACATTTAAAAATAAAGCGGAGATAGAGGAACAAAAAGACTTTTCATATAAAGGCAGCGGCATGTCAGATTCCTTATTGCATTTATATAATCGTGAAAATTTGCGTAGACAAGTAGGTAAGAAATGAGAAAATTGATTAATGAAAGTAAGCTGCTTACGGAAGCTTCTTTAGAAAGGCTTAGGCAGCACTTAGATAAGAAAGAGCCTATAGCTTTTATAAGTGCGACCATAACTGACTTTGATGCCGCAGAAAGTAAACTGATGACACACGGTCTGTACCATTATATCAGAGCATACCAATTTGGGTATAATAAAATAAACGGTGGCTGCACGATGGATGATGGCGAGTTTGCAGAGGAACAATCCGCTGTTGTATACGCAAAGCCGGAAGAACAAGATGAGCTGTTTGAATTTGCGAAAAAGGCGGCGGATTTCTTTGAGCAGGAAAGTATTCTTTTGGTGGAGACTTCCGGTCAAGCATATTTTTATTATACTAAACGTTCAAAAGTCATAATAGGGGATATATAGAGAAATCAGGCGAATTGACCGCCCATGATATTGATAAGTATTTTTCTCAAATGCGAAATAAGAAATTTAATTTTAAAGACCCGGTTGTAGTGGAAGAAAATATAGATTTTTCATATAAAGGTATGGGCATGTCAGATGCTTTGAGTTACAAATATAATAGGGAAAATTTTAATAGGCAGGTTGCTAAAAATGCGAAAAATGTTAAATGAAAGTCAATTACTTACGGAAGCTTCTTCAGAAAGGCTTCGGCAGCACTTAGATAAGAAAGAGCCAATGGCATTTATCAGCGCGCATGTGGATAAAAGAGATGATTCCAGATTTAAGGGATTACAACATTTTGCAAGGTCTCATATGTTCGGATTTAACAAAATATCCGACGGTTATACGATGAATATTGGCGAATTTTCAGAAGAAGAATCCATTGTTGTTTACGCAAAACCGGAGGAGGAAGATGAATTATTTGAATTTTCCAAAAAAGCAGGCGAATTATTCGACCGGGAAAGTGTACTTTTAGTCGATACTAATGGCAACGCCTATTTCTATTACACAAAAAATAGTGATGAACATAATAAGGGCGATAAGGGACCTTTAGGAGAACTAACTACTCAAGATATTAAAAAATATTTTTCTCAAATAGGAAACAAAAAGTTTAAATTTCAGGATAAAGTTGTTATAGAAGAACAAATAGATTTTACCTTTAAAAATATAGGTATGCCCACTGCTTATTTGTATATTCATAATAGAAACAAAATACGAGTAAAGGTAGGTAAACCGATACAGTGAGAAAATTAATTGAGACTTCTTTAAGCAGATTATATCAGCATATGGATAACAATGAACCCATGGTATTTATCAGCGCGTTTACGGGCAATGCCATAGATACTAATAAATATCGTACGGATGAATTACAGCGTATGGTAAGGTCATACCAATTTGGCTGCAATAACATTGTGGGTAATTATACAATGGATGATGGCAGTCTGTCAAAAGAACAATCTGTTGTTGTATATGCTAAACCCGACGAAGCGGACGAACTGTTAGAATTTGCTATTGAGGCAGGGAAAATACTCGACCATAAGAGTGTTCTGTTCGTTGATACTGTCGGTAAAGCATATTTCTATTATTTAAAAAACACCCAAACCCACAAGGATGGTGAGATTGAGGTTTTAGGAAAACTGACTACTTTAGATGCAGATAATTATTTTACCCAAATAGGACATAAGAAATTTAAATTTGCGGAAGACATTATCATAGAAGACAATCAAAATTTTTCTTATAGCGGTATGGGTACACCTGAGGCATATGATTCTATTTTTAATAGGAACAATATTCGTGAAAAGGTCGGCAAACCGCGAAAATGATAACTGACATTGAATCGAACCTGATCTCGGCTCCATCGGAACAGCGGTCAGCACGGCAAGTAGATATAAAAGAACCAATGGCCATTATCGGCGCGTATGCAAGCAGTGAATCTACTGCACAAAACAATACCGAAATTGATGATTTTATACACAAAGATAAAATAGCTGAGCCAAAAAAATTAAGCAGTGGGGTATTTTGGATAAAAGATATTGATTTGCCTGCGACTGAATTGTTTTTCACCCTGCCGACAACTCCGGACGGAGAGACCGCGGTGGGAGAGGCAGAAGGCATTGCGAAATCCGGCAAGAACTACAATCACGAAAGATTATGGAATTGCTTGCCGGCAGATCTTACCGACAGAAAACCCTTTAATTATTATCCCCGCGGTCGGGTAGAGATTCGCAATAACAAAGCGACTGTTTTTCTGAATCCTTATTTAATGACCGACAGGATAAAATATCTT
>CAZIQU010000231.1:0-3012 GCA_964541445.1 uncultured Lachnospiraceae bacterium
CTAAAACAAATGCAAAGATTAAGCTAGCTTTTTTCATAACACAAATCCTCCCATTCTGTTTCTCACACAACGCTCTTATCATATCTGATGTTGTCATGATTTACCTCCACTAATACAGATTTTATTATAAGCCTTTTGGTCTTATATTCTCCATTCTCATCGTTAGGATTGCCCTTGCCACGAACCGCAATATAGTTCATAGGCGGCACTGTCACAATGCCCGGTTTTTTCGGCGGCAGGTAAAATTCTTTATATTCTTTTTTAAAATCAAATGCCATAACACTACCCTCGTTTCTTTCGTTTCTTTCTTTTAGGTTCTGGAAGTTCCTCATACATTGTTTCAAATAAGCTTGTTAAAAAATTCCTGTCATCGATATCCTCAATCAAAACCATATCCTTTGCTCCTTCATATGGCGGCTCTAATGGTGCATCGGGCAGCATCCGCTTTACGCTATCTAATATCTGACAACCTTGACAGCTGATCCAGTACAAAATCAAAATACTCTTTTTTCGTCGCCATTGTCTATTCCCCAGTAAATGAACCGATCTCAATCAGATTTCCTTCCGGGTCAGCAATATAACAGGTACGTTGACCCCATTCTTCTGTTGTGGGTGGCATCACCGCCTGTGCACCTAATTGCACTACTGTTTCAAATGCCTTGTCCACCTCTGCATAATTAGAAACAGACAGTGCAATTTCATAATGACCGTTGATTCCTTTAGCATAGGAAAAGCTTCTGCCTGTCATTTTCTCAAAATCTGATTTTCTATAGAGCAGAAAAAGCGTTCCATCCTTTTCCAAAAATACATTCGATGTGTTTTCATCTTCCTTGATTTCAAACCCAAGTACATCACGATAAAATCGCACCATTGTCGGCATATCATCTACCATTACTCCAAATCCGTCTAATCTCATTTTTCATTCCCCCTTATTTGTTCCATGATTCCAATAAATTTTTTCTCATTTGCTATTTCATTTGTAATATAGATTCCATTGTAAAACAGTGCAAAATTTGTCCATGCAAACGGCACGTTCTGTGCTTTTTCTCTGCTATCTATTTTAATTGTTGTGAGTGTTATGCCGTTTTCCACTGCGTACTGCTCCAGTATCGGCACATACTTTGCAGTAAATGGACAACCATTCGTATAATATAAGGAAAATCCCTTAATATCATTTTGGAGTGCTTTTGCACATGCTTTCCACTTAGGTGGCTGTGCCTGTGATGAAAAAGGCAGATACAACAATTCATAAAACGGCTCCGCAGTATCTGCAAGCTTAAAACCTTTATATACAAGATATTTTGGATCTGATAGAAATGGTTTCTTCTTAGCTGAAGAAATCACGGTAATTCCTGCTTTCCCTTTCTGTTTCGCATCATCAATACACCTCGTAAGCAGGTCATTCGCATATCCATGCCCTTTACACGAACCGGATATCCAGAAACAGTTGATGTGCATATAGTTATCTGCCTCTATGGGAATCCATGCGTTTTCGGCAGGGATATACTCAATAAAGCATTTTCCTCGAATATCTGCTTTCAGAAACACGAGTCCCTCTTTCATTCGGTCTCGCAGCCATTCCTTTTTTGAAATTACCTGTGGGTCTTTATTGTTTGATATTGCACAGCAAATATGTTCTTTTTCAATATTGTCCGCTGTCAGCTGAATATACTCCATTATGAATACCTCTCTTTCATTTTTTCTATAATTTGCTGTATTTCATTTTTGATTTCTTTAGGTTCCAGCAGCTGAACCTGCTCTCGAAAGGTCAAAATCCATGTGATAAGATTTTCCTTGTCTGTATAATCTGCATGGAAAAGTAAAGACCCATCTTTCTGTTCTTCAAAGCAATGTGGACCAAATTCTTCAACCAAGCGCCATTTGCATCCCGCATCAAACAACGCTTTTACAGGAATTTCACCTGGAAATATATATTCATTCGTTAAATCCGGCAAAGGAACCAATATCTTCACAAATGCCGTTTCTGACAATCTGAGGTTGTCTAACCGGTTCAGTTTAAACATTCGGAAATCTTCTCTTGTCTTGCACCACCCCCACACGTACCAGTTTGACCATCGAAAGATAAGGTAATATGGCTGTATACACCTTTCGCTTTCTCCATGTGGAGCATAATATCGAAACTGCAATTCCCTGCAATGATCGATTGCATTTCTGATTAATTCGATTTTAGGAGCAAGAGATTCCTTATACCAGGAGGATAAATCAATAAGAATAGACTGATTGCCAGTCATAAAGTCAGATGTACCTGCTGCCAGTTTTTCCATTAACTGTCCATATCGATTCGTTCCATTTACACTGTCCAGACTTCTAAGCCCGGCAAGAATATCCTTCATTTCTGTATTCGTAAGAAGGGTTCGCTCCAATTTGTAGTTATCCATAATAGAAATACCACCATTCACGCCCTGCTTTGTCACAACGGGAATCCCAGCTTTGCACAAATCCTCAATGTCACGATTTATCGTTCGTCTAGAAACCTCAAACTGATTTGCCAGGTAAGGGGCCGTCACCGTCTCCCTCTGCAGCAGTATGGACAAAATTCCAATCAATCTATCTATTTTCATGTCTTTTCCTTTCGTTCATGGTAAGTATATCACGCAAAACACGACAGCTATATGTCATGTTTATTATAATCTTTTTAGCGGTTACTTTCAATCCCCTATAGGAAACACCTCGCATGAAAAGAATAATCAGAAATAGAAAGTTAATACAGTATGTTTTAAAGGGGTGGCAGCCATTACCGTTGGCCAGGCTGGATTGAACGGATGGAAAAAGCAGAACTTACACGCTCAATGTCAAAGAAAGGTTGTTCACCTGATAACTCTGCCTGTGAAGGCTTTTTTGGGAGGCTTAAAAATGAGATGTTTTATGGTTACTCATGGACTGGTGTTACAATAGATCAGTTCATAGAAGAACTTGATAAATACATAAGGTGGTACGCTGAAAAACGGATTAAGCTATCACTTGGAGGAATGAGTCCGTTAGACTACAGAA
>CAZIQU010000232.1:0-1317 GCA_964541445.1 uncultured Lachnospiraceae bacterium
CATGTGGCCTATATGAAAACCGTCAAAAAAACCCAGCGCCAATGCGACAGGTTCTTCGATTTTTATATGTTCTTTATAATCGTTTAATACCAACAAAACAGTTTACCGCCCTTGCCAAAAGAAATGCCTAAATGAACAGTTTGTCCGGCTTAAAGCCTTCTGCCAAAGCAGTCGCCAGCGCCGCGAAAGTGCCGTCAGCATATAAGCGGAGCTTTTCACCGGCAGAGATCCCGCGGGAAATATTCACGCAGTCCGCCGCGCTTACAAAGGCACCGTTTTTCAGCCCGGCACAGGCTGATGGCATAACATCTGCCCGCGGCAGATAACCGAGCACGGCATCGCAGCTGAGCAAATGCGCCGCTATATCCTCCGCGGAGCCAAGCTCATCGAGCGCAGTCGCTTCTGCCAATGAAAAGCCGCAGGCATATGTGCGCAGCAAACTGCTCATTACCGCACCGCAGCCGACATAAGCACCGATATCGTCGCACAGACTGCGTATATAAGTACCGCGAGAGCATTTTACCCTAAGTGTCGCTTCCCGCGGGAGATCTTCGGCTGTTATTTCGATCTCGCCGATATTAACGCGGCGCTCGGGCAGCGCAACCTCACGCCCGCTGCGGGCATACTCGTAGAGATGCTGCCCCGCCACTCTGGCTGCGGAATAAGCCGGCGTTACCTGTGTTATGCTGCCGGTATATGCGGCTGCCGCCTCCGTGAGCATTGCGTGCGTCACCTGCGGTTCGCTCTCGGAAAGTACCTTGCCCCATATATCGAGCGTATCGGTACACAGACCGAACCTTATACCGGCAATGTATTCTTTTTCACTGTCCGGCGTATAACCGATCAGCCGTGTTGCCTTGCCCAAAGCTGCGACCAGCACACCTTCCGCCATCGGATCGAGCGTGCCGGCGTGGCCCGCTTTTTCACCGCTGATACGGCGCAGACATGCGCAAACACCGAAGCTGGTTATGCCGGCAGGTTTATTTACTATAATAAAACCATCCATCACACAAAATTCTTTTCGGCGTAGCGTGCGAAATAATCCCTGAGCCCGTCGATATCACCCTTATAATTAAACCCGGCCGCCTTGGTATGCCCACCGCCGCCGAAAGACGCGGCGACAGCGCTTACATCGTACTTTTCCGCCGCGCTGCGCATGGATATCTTGTATGTGTCAACGCCGGTCTGCCGCACAATCACCGCCATTTCCACGCCGCGCATATATCTTACCGTATTAGTAAGTATCTCACTGTCACAGTCAAGCCCCGGTGGAAAGCCGCCCTCGTATGTAAGCAGGCTCATTACCATACGGCCGCC
>CAZIQU010000232.1:1327-2943 GCA_964541445.1 uncultured Lachnospiraceae bacterium
ATACATGCACAGGTTATCGAGCCCGACATGCAAGAGCTCAACGTTCTCGGGCTCTACTGTTTTTATATATTCGGCGATCTCGTAAAGGCCGTCAAAGCGTTCGTAAAGCTCCGCGGCAATACGGTGCGTACGCGCCGTGGTATTTGAATAAGTAAAATTGCCGGTATCGGTGATCATTGCCAGAAAAACAGCATCGGCCATCTGGGCGGTAAGCGCCACCCCCAATTCGGCGATGAGGTTATAAACTATCTCACCGGTGGCGGCACTGTCGGCCTCTACATATGACAGGTCGGCGTAACCGCTGTTGGTATCGTGATGGTCGAGAGCTATCAACATGCCGCAGGCCTTCATCTTATCACTGTCGAAGGCATATTCCTTCGTTGAACAGTCGAGCACCAGCGCCGCGTCATAACGCGTCTGCATCGGCATATTGAGTTTTTCGCTTTCGGCAAAAAGCGGGAAAAAACCGCTTTTATCGGTACCGCAGCGGTAATCTACCCTTTTACAAAGCGCCTTGAGCGCCAAACCGGCGGCTATCATACTGCCCAAGGCGTCGCCATCCGGATTTTCGTGAGCGAATATCAGAACGGATTCAGCTTTTTTCAGCGCGGCCGCCGCCTCACTCAGGCTTGCTTTCATTCGCGTTCGCCTTTCTGAGCAGTTCCTCGATATGCATAGCGTTATCGGCGGAATCGTCCAGCACAAAGATGAGTTCCGGCGCGTATCTGGTAGTCAGCACAGCGGCAACGGCTTTGCGCAGAAAGCCCTTGGCGTTTTCCAGACCATCCATAACACTGCGGCGCTTATCGCCGTCGCCGTATATGCTCACATACACCTTGCAGTATTTCATGTCGGGTGTAGTATGCACACGGGTCACGCCGATGATCGTATCCTGCACACGCGGGTCTTTGATCTCGCGCATGATGACCGTACTTAACTCATTTTTGATGATCTCGTTTACACGGTCTATCCTGTATGACATTCTTAATTTTCTTCCTTTTGCCTCATCATATAAAATTCGAGTTTGTCGCCCTCTTTTATATCGGTGTACTTATCTATGCCTATACCGCATTCGTAGCCGGAAGCGACTTCCTTGACATCGTCTTTGAAGCGCTTGAGCGAACATAACGATCCCTCGTAGATAAGGTTCCCGTCACGCAGCACGCGCACTTTATCCTTGCGGGTAACGGCGCCCTCAGTAACATAGCTGCCGGCGACCACATCGTTGTTAGGCAGCTTGAATGTGGCGCGCACCTCGGCGGCGCCGGTAACGACTTCTTCGTATTCCGGATCTTTCATGCCCTTCATCGCCGACTCGATATCCTCGATGAGAGCATAGATAACATCATAATTTCTTATCTCCACGCCCTCACGCTCACTGCTGGTACGCACCGAAGGCTCGGCCTTGACATTAAATGCGGTAATAAGCGCTTTGGATGCGGCAGCCAGCGACACATCGGTCTCGGTGACATTGCCCACGCCGCTGTGTATGACACTTACCCTGATACCGTCATCGTTGTCGTTGAGCTTGTTCAGCGACTGCTTGATAGCCTCAAGCGAACCGGAAACATCGGCTTTGACGATAAGATTAATCTCTTTAAGCTCGCCCTCGGATA
>CAZIQU010000233.1:0-2930 GCA_964541445.1 uncultured Lachnospiraceae bacterium
GCTGTTAAGCGCGTTAAAAATGTAAATTATTTTTATTCGTTAAGCGATCGCAAAGCAATCGCGCATATGGTGGAGACAGAGGGGCTCGAACCCACGACCTCTCGCGTGTGAGGCGAACGCTCTGACCAGCTGAGCTATGTCTCCACTGTGATTGCTTTTGTATTATATCGCACTTAAAGGCCGTAAACAAGTTTTTTTATCTGAGAAATGCATTCTTTGTCGCTGCCGCAGCAGCCGCCGATTATCGAAGCGCCGTTATCACAGAGCGTCTTTACTCCGCCGGCGAATTCATCGACAGACATCGTGTAAACGGCTTTATCGTTCTGCATTTCCGGTTGCCCGCGGTTGGGCTTGGCAATAACGGGAAGCCGCACTTCCGCGGCAAATTCCTTTATAAGCGGAAGCATTTTCTCCGGCGAAAGCGTACAGTTGAGCCCGGCGGCCGTAAGCCGAAGTGCATTTGCTTTTTCTATCCATTCGGCAAACGGATAACCGAACCATGTTTTTCTTTTCTCCGTAAAGGTCATGCAGGCAAATATCGGCAGATCACAGGCATCGTTGGCCGCCTCGCAAAATGCCTCCACATCCTCTATCAACGATACCGATTCCAAAATCATCAGATCAACATCGTCCTTGGCAAGCTGTATCTGCCGTTTGTATAGGTCGTAGGCCCTTTTATAAGGGTACTTTTCACCGCACTGCGGCATGAAGCCGGAAGGCCCGAAATCAAGACCGATATATGCGCGCCCGCCCGATGCCTTCTGCGCGCATTTCACGGCGGCGCCGATGATCTCCGTTTCTGTTTTGTTTATCAGCGTCAGTGTATGCTCCGTCATGTTGAAGGTATTGGTCAGAATCACATCACTGCCGGCGTCTGCATATCCCTTTTGGATATCGCACACCAGCTGCGGTGCCGTTATATTGGCGCACAGTATTTCACTGGCCTTGATGCCGGCATCAATAAGCATGGCGCCCATTGAACCGTCCAGCAATACCGTTTTATTTTTTCCGATCAGATCGGTTATCAAGCTAAAACCTCCCCAGATTGAGCAGTACCGCCAGCCCTACGATGATGCAATAGGCGGCGAAGCCCATGAAGCTGCCTTTTTTGACCGTCTTTTTAAATAAAGCTATGGAAAGACAGCCGACGACTAAAGCGGTGACAAATCCGGCAGCAACAGATAGCATGCTCGTTTCTTTCAGCGTATCACCGATATCACCCAGCTTCAGCACCACTGAGCCGAGAGTAGCCGGAAGCGACAGCAGAAAAGAAAACTCCAGCGCGTCTTCACGCTTTATTCCGCAGACAAGTCCGCCGGTCAGCGTCGTTCCCGAGCGTGAGAGCCCCGGCATTACGGCGCACATCTGAAAAAGGCCGGTGATGAATGCCTTGAGCGGTCCGCATTTTTCCAGCGGCAGGGTATTGTTTTTGCCGACGCGTTCCCCCAGTATGAGAATGCCGCCCGTAATTATAAGCATACAGCCTACCACCAGCAGCGAACTGAAGGCGGTTTCGATGTAGTCATCAAAAAGCACGCCGACTATACCGGCGGGAATACAGCCTATGATCACATATATTATGTAGCGGCGGTATTTACTCTTGTCGAGGCAGAGTCCTTTGAAAGTGACCAGATCGAACAGCATTTTAAAGAATTCTATCACCATATTTTTTACGGTCTCGAAATAGGCTGCAACCACCGCGAAAAATGTGGCCAGATGCAGTATTATCGTAAACGCCAGATTGCCGCCGCTTATGCCGAATACGGCCTCGGCTATGACAAGATGCCCCGAGCTGCTTATCGGCAGAAATTCCGCCGCGCCCTGTACTAATCCCAGTATTACCGCTTCCCAGATACTCATAAAACAACGCCTTCCCTTGTGTAAGTCTTTTTACAGAGCATTATATCACAATCGGGAAGGATATATGTAAAAACAATACACGAAAAAACTGTCGGTCGGCCGGTGCAATAGTCGGGCGTGGTTTCGGGCGGCTGAGCGCCCAAAACCTATATTGTCATCGGGCTGAAAAAAAATTATCATTTCTCCTTGCTCTTTTTGCCCATATCTGTGAGTTTGGCGATTGCGTCGGCTATCGTGCCCACCTCATTTATCAGCCCTATCTCTACGGCTTTTTTACCTATTACGATAGAGCCTACATCGTTTACCAGCTCGTTGGAATTAAGCATAAGCTCATTGAGTGTTTTTTCTTTTATCTGCGAATGACTGATCACAAATTTATTGATGCGCTCCTGCATACGCTTGAGATAGTCAAAGCTCTGCGATACGCCGATTACAAGTCCGTTGGTGCGTATCGGATGGATGGTCATTGTACCGGTAGGGGCAATGAAAGAATACTGCGCCGCCGCTGCCAGCGGTACGCCGATGCTGTGGCTGCCGCCCAATACTAAAGAAACCGTCGGCTTGCTTATGCCGGCGATAAGCTCGCTCAGCGCCAACCCCGCTTCAACATCGCCTCCCATGGTATTGAGTATGATCAATACGCCCTTAACGTCTTTGTTGACCTCCGCCTCAATGATCATCGGTATTATGTGCTCGTATTTCGTGGCTTTGCGGCCCGGGGTGACCTCCGTATGGCCCTCAATTTCACCGATTATCAGTATCGGCATTATGCCGCGTCCCGGTCTGGCCGTGCTGCCGACATCCATGATGTTTTCCATAGCGGTATCGTCGAGCGCGATATTTTCTTTTTTCTTATCCATTTTTCTCCTTCGCTGTATTTTGTCTGCTTGTTTCGAAAAATATGTATTTGGCAGGCGTTCCAAACAAAAAAATAAGTGCTATACTAAAACATAATCGGCAGCAGCGTTTTGGCAGGCCTTACAGTATACAGCTAAACGGCAAACGGAGCTGCGGGGAAAATAAATTTATCCGGGCGGATCATATGAAAGAGCTCTCCGTTATTACACATA
>CAZIQU010000234.1:0-2905 GCA_964541445.1 uncultured Lachnospiraceae bacterium
ATATAATCTTCGATATCGGCGGCGGCATTCCCGGCGGCAAAAAGTTCAAATCAGCGCAGACCGGCGGTCCCTCCGGCGGCTGTATAACAAAAGAATATCTCAACACGCAGATGGACTACGAGCATTTGGCCGAGGTCGGCTCTATCATGGGATCCGGCGGGCTTATCGTAATGAACGAGGATACCTGCATGGTGGATACCGCCCGCTTTTACCTTGACTTTATTCAGGATGAAAGCTGCGGAAAATGCACGGCCTGCCGCATAGGCACAAAACGCATGCTGGAAATATTACAGCGTATAACCGAAGGCAACGGCCGGGAGGGTGACATTGAAGAGCTGGAGACTCTCGGCAATATCATCAGGGATACCGCCATGTGCGGTCTGGGACAGACCGCACCGAACCCGGTGCTTTCCACAATAAAATATTTCCGTGAGGAATATGAGGAGCATATAAAAGACAAACACTGCCGCGCCGGCGTATGCGCGGCCATGTACCACAGCCCCTGCGAAAACACCTGCCCCGCCGGCATCAACATACCCGGCTTTATGGCCAATGTTGCTACCGAAAACTTCGAGGCGGCTTACCGCATCATGTTCCGCGAGAACCCGCTGCCTGGCATCTGCGGGCGCGTGTGTACGCACCCGTGCGAATACCGCTGCCGCCGCGGCACGGTAGACGAGCCGATGTCGATATGCGAGATGAAGCGCTTTGTCACCGATTATGTTTACAACAGCGACACCCTTAAGGATGACGAGCTGCAGCCGGTAAACAAGCTTGATAAAAAAGTCGCCGTGGTAGGCGCGGGCCCCAGCGGCCTCACCTGCGGCTATTATCTGGCGCGGCTCGGTTATCAGGTAGATATCTTCGAGGCGGAAAAGGAAGCAGGCGGAATTCTGTATTACGGAATCCCCGAATACCGTCTGCCTAAAGAAGCAATGCGCCGCGAGATAGATATCATCAGAAAAGCCGGCGTGAATATCATCACGAACTGTACGGTAGGCAGAGACATAAAATTCTCCAAGCTGAAAAAGGAATACGACTCCATATACATCGCCGCCGGCGCTCAGGAATCGACAAGGCTCAATGTTGAGGGCGAAGAGCTGAAGGGCGTTTACCATGGCCTCGATTTTCTGAAGAGAGTCGCACTTAAGGACGATATCGACTTCACCGGCCGCAAGGTAGCCGTTGTGGGCGGCGGCAACTCCGCCATAGATTCGGCGCGCACCGCCATCAGACTGGGAGCGGCCAGCGTTACCATACTGTACCGCCGCACCGAGGACAGCATGCCCGCTGACCGCGCCGAAATTGAGGAAGCACTCATAGAGGGCGTAAGCATTATTACCTGCGTTAATCCGACCAAGCTTGTCGGCAAGGACGGTAAGCTCACCTCTGTGGTACTCACCAAAATGCAGCACGGCAATTTCGACACCTCCGCCAGAAGACGCACTGTGCCGGTAAAGGGCAGCGAATATTCTCTTGATTTTGACGACATCATCGTTGCCGCCAGCCAGAAGCCTTTCACCGAATTTATCGCCAAGGGCGTTGTTTCCTTTGACAGCTGGAAGAGCATCGGCCGCTATACCGACCTTGACGAAAAAGATATGGGCGGCATATTTGCCGGCGGCGATGTTTACCGCGGGCCTTCGGACGTAGTACACTGCATCAGCGACGGCAAGATTGCCGCGGAAGAGATCGACAAATATCTGGGCGGCAGCGGTGAGCTGTATAAGGGGCCGGAGATACCGGTACCTGATTATCACGATCCCGATGAGATAGTACCGCACCCGCGCTACCCGAAAAAGACCTTACCGGCGGATACCGCCAAACATTGTTTCTGCGAATGCAACGAGGGCTTCCACAAGCTGGATGCCGTTGCCGAAGCCATGCGCTGCCTGCGCTGCGACAGGAGGTAATCGATAATGATAAATTTAACCATCAACGGGAAAAAAGTTCAGGCTCCCGAGGGCAGCACTATTCTTCAAGCCGCCCGATACAATGAGATTCATATACCCACACTCTGCTATTTAGAGGGCATACATAAATTCGGCGGCTGCCGCATCTGCATGGTGGAGGTAGAAGGAGCGAAAACACTCATGGCCTCCTGTATGGTGGAGGCCAAGGAGGGCATGGTCGTCAATACACATTCCGAAAGAGTGCAGACCGCGCGCAAGGTTATGTATCAGCTGCTTATCTCCGACCACGATCAGGACTGCCTCAGCTGCACCCGCAACCAGAGCTGCGAGCTGCAATCGCTCGGCAAGGAGCTGGGCGTGACCGAAAAACGCTTTATGGGCTCGCGCAGCCTCAAGCATCCCGATGCCTGCGTCTCCATAACCAGAGATCTGAACAAATGTATTCTTTGCCGACGCTGCGTATCGGTTTGCAACCTTATACAGGGTACCGGTATTTTGAATGCCCAGCATCGCGGTTTCAACACCGAGATAAGCCCGGCTATGGATATACATCTCGGCGACAGCAACTGCGCCATGTGCGGGCAGTGTACAGTAGTCTGCCCGGTGGGAGCACTGCACGAGACCGACGCGACGCAGAAGGTATGGGCAGCCCTCAACGATCCCGATAAATATGTGATCGTGCAGACCGCTCCCGCTGTACGCGCCGCAATAGGTGAATGCTTCGGCTTTCCGGCCGGACACTGCCATACAGGCAAGCTGGCGGCTTCTCTGCATCGCATGGGCTTTGATAATGTTTTTGATACCAACTGGGCAGCCGATCTGACTATAATGGAAGAGGGCACAGAATTTTTGCAGCGCGTAAAGGCGGCATTGACCGGCGGCAAAGCCGTACTGCCGATGATAACAAGCTGCTCGCCCGGCTGGATCAAATTTGCGGAAAACAATTTTGCCGATCAGCTCGACCATCTCTCCACCTGCAAATCACCGCATAC
>CAZIQU010000235.1:0-240 GCA_964541445.1 uncultured Lachnospiraceae bacterium
CGACCTGCGGTATATACTGCGTTTCCTCGCCGGTAGCCTCGGTTACCGCCGCAGATGCTTTAGCCGCCGTAGTGGACTGATCGGGGAAGTTATTCGGATCCGCCGCTTGTTCCTCCAGCGCCGTCTGAATTTCCGGCACTACCGTGGCATACACCTTGAGTCCGCCGTTGAGCATAAGATCCACCGCGGCATCCTCGGTGTAGTTGTATGTGCTCATGAGATCGTCGAGCACCTGGTTAT
>CAZIQU010000235.1:314-2833 GCA_964541445.1 uncultured Lachnospiraceae bacterium
CCCGATAAGGTTGTTTTCCAGCTCGTTTTTGGCGATATTGTATTCCACCTCATTGATGTGACCGAGCTCGTACATTTTGCCGATAACGAGCAGCGCCCGCTCCTGATTGTCAGAATCGTAACCGATAGTCACGGTGCCGTCTTCATTGGTCGTGCGCACAAGGTGATATTCACCGTTTTCGTCTTTTTCATAATCGTATGGATTATAAAAAGAAGGTGATTTCACTATGGAGGCAAGTACAGCGGCCTGAGCTACGGAAAGCTCCTTGGCTGTTTTGCCGAAGTAAAGCTCAGCGGCGCTTTCTATGCCCCAGGTATAGCTCATGTTGACCTTATTGAGATATGCCTCAAGTATCTCGCGCTTTGTCATCTTGTTTTCCAGCTGTACAGCCAGTTTCCATTCCATGACCTTACGCTTAATGCTTGTCTTGCTGGTAAGATGCGTCTGCTTTATCAGCTGTTGAGTAATGGTACTGCCGCCGGGGCCGTCAGTGGAGCCTGACAGCAATACATTGATTACCGCTTTGGCCGTGCCTCTGATATCGACGCCGTTGTGGGAATAATAGCGCTGATCTTCAATAGATACGAACGCCAGCTGAACGATCTCCGGTATATCGTCTATATCCACGGGTATACGCTTCTCAGAGGTTTGAAGCTCCTGATAAGGGTTGCCGTTGGCATCGTAAATCATGGAGGTTTCGGTAAAATTAAATTTATTCAGGTCGAGTGCCGGTGCCTGGCTCATCCATGTGACCATCAGGCCTACGCCGGAAATGCCGATTATTACCACGACCATCAATAGAATAAGCAGTATCTTCGGGAAGAGCTTCATGCTGCCGAATTTACCCTTTTTCTTCTTTTCTCCGCCTTTTTTCGATCCCGCAGCCGCACTTTCTCTGGCGGGGCGCTCATTTGTACGCTTAGTGATGCGGATACGTTTTTTACCGATCTTTATCACCTTGCCGTTCTTCTCTTTTGTTTTCTTTTCCTTGTCTTTTTCACTCATTGCTACAGCCTCCTATACCTCAACGTATAGTTAGTTCGATTTTCTCTTACGGCGTTTAGTTAATTATTTGCCCAACTTCTCATTCATGACCTCCACAGCCTTCTGCAGCTGCAGGTCATCTTCATAAGAAATATCTTCTATAAGTTTGTTTTCCGTTCCCTCTTTCTTTTCCACCACATAGTCCGGCGTAATGCCGATGCCGTGTATCTTTGTGCCTGAGGGACCGTAATATTCGGCATACGTATACTTATACAGAGAATTATCCGAGAGAGGAATAAGCACCTGTACGATACCTTTGCCGTAAGTCTGCGTACCGACCACCGAAGCGGCGTTATTGTCATGCAGCGCCACTGTCAGTATTTCCGATGAGCTGGCCGAATAACCGTCAACAAGCAGCACTACCGGAATACCGAGGCTGTCGGCGTCGGAAGTATAGGTTTCCCGTTTTCCGCTTTTATCCTCCAGGTAAACTATATCAGCCTGAGGCAAAAGATCATCAGCGATGGACTGAGCGGCGGATACCAAGCCGCCGGGGTTCTGCCGCAGATCGAGTATCAAGCCCTTCATGCCGGCCGCGGTAAGCTCTTTTATGCCGGCGGAGAACTGATCGTAGGTGTTTTCCTCAAATTCGGATATATACATATAGCCGATATCGTCGCTGACCATACGCCATTCACAGTATATAACCTCTATGCTTCTGCGCTCAACATCCGCGGTATAAACCTCGCCGCCGCGCACATAAGTGAGCGTTACCGAAGTACCGGCCTCGCCTCTTATATAGGTTACGGCGTTGGATACCTTCATACCGACGAGTGATATGTCGCCGGCGGCGGAGAGCACGTCGCCCACCTCAAGCCCGGCCTGATAAGCGGGCGTGTCTTTATAGACCTTGGTGATTTCAACATTGCCGTCGTCATTATTGGTGATCTGCACGCCTATGCCCGAATAAGTGCCGGAAGCTGTCTGCTGATAATCGGCGTATTCTTCCTGAGTCATATATTCGCTGTAAGGATCGCCGGTACCTTCCATCAGGCCCTTGAGCGCTCCGTCCCAAAGATCCTGCTCATCTACATCCCAAAGAAAATTATCCTTCAGCTGCCCGATAAGATAGATCATTTTATTGATGTTTTTTGCGGCCAGCTCATCATCGGCATTGATAATCACCGATTTGCCGGTGAATACCGGGAAATACTTAGTAATATAAAATGTGGCGAAATTTGTGACCAAGAGCAGTATCACAACCAATATCACCCACAGAAATCCTTTTTTGCGTTTCTTTTTTATCTTATTGCCGTATTCGTCATACTCGTCACTGTACATTTGTTACCTTCTTTGCGCGGCATAGCTCCGCGCAGCGGCATTATGCCAACATAAACTGAGGCGGAAGACCCGCCTTTGTATTTTTGTATTATACCATACAGGCTGTATTCATAAAAACAATAAAGACTTCATTTGTTTTTTTTAATAAAAGTATATAATATTTATGGGAAAAAATAACCGAACGGAGAATATAT
>CAZIQU010000236.1:0-2823 GCA_964541445.1 uncultured Lachnospiraceae bacterium
ATGTCAAGCTGTATCAGGGCGTTACGCTGGGTGCGCTTTCTACCCGTATGGGGCAGATGCTTTCCGGCGTAAAGCGTCATCCCACCATCGGCGACAACGTTACCATCTATTCCAACGCCTCGATACTCGGCGGCGAGACTGTTATCGGTGAAAACTGTGTCATCGGCGGCAATACCTTCATAACCCAGCCGGTACCGGCCGGCACCAAGGTGACGATCAAAAATCCGGAAATGCGCTTTAATATCGAAACCGGTGAAGAATAGCCGGCATATATTTTGCGGCAGTAAAAAGCGGCAGACCGAAAAATACGGCCTGCCGCTTTATATTTTACATTTCCGGCGCGGTATCTGTCTGCCGCGCTTTCTTACACTATTCCTCTTTCCATCAGGTAGTAGGCCTTCATCACCGCCGCCTGTGTCTTGCCGTCGGTTATCCTGCCGCTGACGATCATGCTTACCGCTTCCTCAACGGGTATCTTCTGTATGTCGATAAACTCATCGGGGTCGGTATGCGCCTGTTTAAATAAAAGGTCTTTGGCGATAAACATGTGTATTACCTCAGTGAGAATAGCTACCGAGGGGCAGAAATCGCCGATATTTATCAGCTTGCCGCATTCGATGCCGGTCTCCTCCGAAAGCTCGCGGCGGGCGCACAGCTCAATATTTTCGCTGCCCTCAAGCTTGCCTGCCGGTATTTCCAGCATAACCTTGTTGAAGGGATAGCGAAACTGCTTTACCATAACGATCTCGTTATTGTCGGTTATCGGCACAATGGCGACGGCGCCGCTGTTCTTGATAAATTCGCGTGTTGCGGTTCTGCCGTTGGGCAGCACCACCGTATCCTTGTAAAGATGTACGATCACGCCGTCGAATATTTTTTCCGATGCAACTTTTTTTTCTGTAAGATCATTCATTTTAATACCTGTTTCATTGCTGCAAATCGTTTTTTATCTTGCACCGCACCTGTTTTACGGTTCGAGTCTTTCGGCGCCGCGGTAGAGATAAACGACTTCTCTGATATTGTTGAAACCGAGCATATTCATTATCAGCCGGGCAATGCCGAAGCCGAAGCCGCCGTGCGGCGGGCAGCCGTAGCGGAAATAATTGAGATAGGTCTCCTTCATGCTTTCCGGGTCAAGCCCTTTCTCGCGCGCCTGTTCGCACAGTATATCATAGCGGTGTTCGCGCTGTGAGCCGGTTGTTACTTCCACGCCCTTATAGATAAGATCAAAGCTCTTTGTTTTGGTCGGGTCTCTTTGCGCATATGGTAAAAAGGTCTTACCGCAGTGGGATACTCGGTGACAAAAATGAACTCGTGGCCGTAATGCTCCTGTGCGTAGCGCCCCAGCAGTCTCTCGGCTTCGGGGTCAAGGTCGCCCTTCGTTTCCGGCGGTACAGTGTAGCCGTAGCTCTTGATGATTTCTTTGGCCTCGTCCATATTTATGCGCGGAAAGGGCAGCGCGGGCACATTCAGCTCGATATTTAAAAGTTTTTTTATTTCTTCGCCGTATTTTTCCGATACTCTGCCGAAGGAATAATTGAGCCATTCCTCCTCCATTTTCATTACGTCCTCATGCGAATCTATCCATGCCATCTCCGCGTCCACGCTGGTGAACTCGGCGGCGTGCCTGGTCGTGTTGGAATTCTCCGCACGGAAAGCCGGACCGATCTCAAAGACCCGCTCGAAGCCGGCGGCGATACCCATTTGCTTATAAAACTGCGGCGACTGTGAAAGATAAGCCTTGCGGTCGAAATACTGCACCTCAAAAAGCTCGGCGCCCGATTCGCTGGGGTTAGCCATAAGTTTGGGCGAATGTATCTCGATAAAATCATGCTCAAGCCAATATTCGCGCATGGCGGCCTCAAGAGCCGTTTCAACTTTAAAAATGAGCTGATGCTCGGGGCGGCGCAGATCGAGAAAACGCCAGTCGAGACGCATGTCACGGTTCGTCTCGATGAATTCTCCCAGGTCTATCGGCAGCGGCGTCTCCGCGGTATTTACCACGGTGATCTCATTCGGCCATATTTCCACGCCGTTGAGCTTGACAAAATCGTCTACATGCACCTGTCCCTTTATTTTGACGGCGCTTTCGGGTGTGATGGCACTGACAATCTCATTGAGCGCCGCATGTGCCTCGTTTTTCTCCAGCGAGATCTGTATCGTTTCGGTAATGTCCTTCAGCAGCAGAAACTGCATTTTTTTCATGTCTCTTACTTGCTTGACGAAACCGGCGATCTCTACTGTTTCGCCGTCATATTTTTTTACGTCTTTTATATGTATCATTGACTCCGCTCCTTTTATAAAAGCGCCACGCCGGCGGCGGCGCATATTTCCGTTGTTTCTTTATCCCAAATGGAAGACTGTACTTCGCCGATGTGCGCTTTGTTCAGCATCAGCATACAAAGCCGCGACTGACCGATGCCGCCGCCTATCGTCAGCGGCAGCTCGCCCGCGGCCAGCATTTTATGAAATCTCAACCCGGCGCGCGCCTCGCAGCCGGCCGCTTTAAGCTGGGCAGCCAGACTTTCGGCGTCGACGCGTATGCCCATAGAAGAAAGCTCCATGGCGCAGTCCAACAATTCATTATAACAGATAAGATCGCCGTTGAGGTTCCAGTCATCGTAATCGGGGGCGCGGCCGTCATGCGGCATGCCGCTTCTGAGAGCGCCGCCTATCTGGGTGATGAAGACCGTACCGTGTTTTTTCACAAATTCATATTCCCGCTGCGGTGGAGTAAGATTGGGGTACTTATCCTCCAGTTGCTGCGATGAAACGAAAGTAACCTCGCTGTTGAAGGCCGGTGTAAGCCGATCATAACGGCGG
>CAZIQU010000237.1:0-2808 GCA_964541445.1 uncultured Lachnospiraceae bacterium
CACACATCATAGTTTCAGAAAATTCCGCAGATTATCCCCCAGGATCATATCCTTTGTTTTATCGTCCAAGGGTAAGGAGCGCAGACGTTTGATTTCACCGGCGGCATCCCACATGGGATAATCGCTGCCGAAAAAAACGTGATCCGCTCCGTAATATTCTATCAGTGCCATTATCTGCTCGTCATTGAGCGCGTAAAAGCTGCTTGAGGTATCGGTGTACAGATTCGCGCCGGAAAGCGTACCCATTACCTTATCCCACTCCGACCAACCGCCGAAATGGGCGGCAATAACGGTGAGATCGGGAAACTTCTCCACAATATGCTGTATGCGGCGCGGGCCGGAAAAATCGTGCCTCTTATCGCCGGCATGGATCAGCAGCGGCAGCTTGCCCTCAACAGCGCGGTATATACGCATCGCCTCTTCGCTGTCCGCGGCAAAGCCCTGGAAATCAGGGTGCAGCTTGACGCCCCTAAGCCCGAGCTTTTGTATGCGCTCTACCTCGGCATCTATATCGGCAAAATCGGGATGCATGGCGCCGAAACCGATAAAACGGTTGGGATATTTTTTCACTTCCGCGGCGATAAAATTATTGATCGACTGTACCTGCGCAGCGCCGGTAGCTACCGAATGAATAAGAAACATATCGGCATGGGCTTTTTCTCCTTCGGCAAGCAGCCCGCCGACGGAGCCGTCAAAGCGCATTTCTATATCATAAAATTTACCTATCTGTACAGCGGCTTTTATCGCTATTTTGTCGGGATATACGTGTACATGCGAATCTATTATCATGATGTCATCCAAAAAAGTATTTCCATATATAATAACAGAAACTCAACCGCTTACAATACCCGAAAAACATTTACGGTATAAATAAATATGTTTCATCGGCGGCGTTCTCGAGCATACCGCTGAGATATTCGTACCAGCGCAGAGAGCTCCCTCGGCTTTGCCACAGCTGCCAGCCCTGGCCTGACCGCAGTTCTTCCGCATGACTCCCCAACGTTCCGGCAAAGTAATACCGATTAGCCTCGACCGCGCACTGTGCCATATCATCAGCCGCATCGGCGGGGATACGGGCTTCGGAGAGCATCGCCTCGACTTTAGCGGCGGAACAGCTGTCAAAATAATTTTCCGCGAAAGCTGCAAAACCGGCGGGAATCTCGCCGCCGGCGAGAGAATATTCTTCGGCGTAGGCATCGACATCAGTCGCCGCAACCGTATAAGTGAGTGAATTGCCGGCGCCGGCAGAAAGGATGCCGTAAGCCATGGGGTTGACGCACAGAGCCCCGGTGGCGACATCGCATATGCCGTTTTTGCAGGCAATATCCTGAATATGCAGGTGGCCGCTGAGATTCAGCCGCACGTCGTACTGCTCAAAAAGGTCGATAAGTGCGTCGTTTCTCACCATGGTATATCCCTCATTAAACATTTCGTTATGGGTGATTACGTTGTAATGGGTAACGGCGATGACCTCGGCGCCGTCTGCCTTCGCTCTTTTAAGCTGTTCCTCCGTCCATTCGCGCAGTTCATTGGAAAACACACCGCCGATACCGACATCAACAGCCAACAAATAAAGGTCGCTCTTCAGCGCGTACAAATAACTGAAGGAGGACTCATCGCGCGCCAGGGCTTCATTATAACCGAAATCGCCGTACAGCTCCCTAAAACGCTCTTTGGTGATGTAGCTGACCGAAGCCGAACCGCCGTTAAAAAAGCTGCGGGCAAAATAATTGCTTATGTCATGGTTTCCCGGTATGACCAATACCTCGACGCCGCTCTGCTCGACCTGCCTGAGCATCATCGCCATGTCCTCATGGCTCGCTTCGGCGCCGTTATAGGTAATGTCGCCGCAGATGATGAGATAATCTGGCAGTTCCGTTTTTACCTGCCAAAGAAAAGCCGATACAATCTGCGGGCTGTAGGGCGTCATTTTGCCGTCACCGGCGGCGAACAGCGCCATAAAATCATCGTTACAATCCGTGAGTGAAGGTGAAAGATAATGCAGGTCGCCGGCGACGAAAACCGTGACCTCACTGCCGGCGGGCATCACGGACCGGCCGGAGCGACAGCCTGCCGCGCATAACAAAACAGCCGCGATCAGCAGGGCGGCTGTTTTTTTAACACTGTGCATCATCTTCCGGTCTTTTGGGTATCCAACACTATCAGCCTGTCGATTATCCATTCGATGAAATCCTCATCGGCAGTCACCCACGGCCAAATGCTGCCGGTACCGCTGTCAGCGGTATCGTCTTTATCGCTCACGTCGGTCGGCTCACCGTCATCACCTTTTTGTGAATCGGCATAGGCCTTCAGTCCGGCTGACCTGGCGGCGGTATATTTTTCAGCCAGCTTTTCCCAGCTGTCTGCCTCATCGGTGCCGCGTATATCTTCTATATCATAATTCGCTGCTATATATTTTGCCAGTGCCGCGGAAAAATGCTGCGCGCCGTAGACGCTCATATGAGTACCGTCGGAGAAATCGCGGGAATAATCCATCACACCGTCAAATTCCTCATTGCCGTTAAAATCCAGTATGGCAATATGCTCTTCCTCGGCAAAATTACGCAGTCCGATGCGCGAATTAACTGTATAGTTCCAATCCGGCACCTGCGGTGTTTTAATCAGCAGCAGCTCGATGTCATTTTTATTGCAGAACGAAATGATCTTTGTCAGGTAAGCGATATTGGCATTATTCAGCTTGGAGGCCCATGTTTCCGAATAAGGATTCTGCGCCGCTGCCAGCTCTTTATCCTCATAGGAATAAACGGGTACATAGCCCAGAAATTCACTTTCATCGGCTTTATAGCT
>CAZIQU010000238.1:0-2805 GCA_964541445.1 uncultured Lachnospiraceae bacterium
CAACGTCTATTTCCACCGCTGTCCGCAGATATTGCCTGAGGTCGCTGTCACCGGCCACGATCTGCATGGCGCGGCCGCCCAAAACGAAGGAAGGACGCACCAATACGGGGTAGCCGATTTCATTGGCGGCCTCAATGCCGGCATCAATATCAGTTACCGCCCGGCCGGCCGGCTGAGGTATAGCGAGATTTTCCAGTACCTTCTCAAAAGCATCGCGGTTCTCGGCACGCTTGATGGCCTCACAGCCTGTACCGATTATTTTCACGCCGCGGCGCTCCAGCCCTTCAGCTAAATTGATCGCCGTCTGACCGCCGAGCGACGCGATCACCCCTTCGGGCTTTTCCAATTCGATGACATTCATCACATCCTCGATACAGAGCGGTTCAAAATACAGCTTGTCGGATATATTATAATCGGTTGAGACGGTCTCTGGATTGTTATTGATGATGATCGCTTCGTAGCCGTTGTTTTTTATGGTCTGTACGGCGTGTACCGTGGAATAGTCGAATTCCACGCCCTGCCCTATTCGTATCGGCCCGGCGCCTAAAACGAGTATTTTCCTGTTTTCGCTGCGGCGCGACTGATTTTCACCGTTATAGGTTGAATAAAAGTACGGTATGTACGCGCCGGTATGGCAGGTATCCACCATGCGGTATGCCGGAAAGATATTTTCCGCGCAGCGTATTTCGAAAACGCGCGTCTCGCTCACGTTCCAAAGCTCGGCGATACGCTTGTCCGCATGGCCCATAGCCTTGGCCTTTTTCAATACTTCAATGTCAAGCGGAGCGGCGGCTATCAGCCTCTCGCTGTCTACAATCTCTTTCAGCGCCGCCAGGAAATATTCCGTTATACCGGTTAAAGCAAATATTTCGCGAGTATCTTTGCCGCGGCGCAAAAGCTCGGCTGCCGCGAAGATAAGGTCATCACGAAAATCACTGATATAGCTTTTAAGAGCTTCATCAGTCATACCGTCAAACTTCGCCATATGGAAGGCACAGACGCCTACCTCCAACGAGCGGACAGACTTAAGCAAGCATTCCGCCAAAGCAGAGCCTATGCCCATCACTTCGCCGGTGGCTTTCATTTGCGTACCGAGCCTGTTGTTGGCCGCGGCAAACTTATCAAACGGGAAACGCGGCAGCTTTGCGACGACATAATCGAGCACCGGCTCAAACGCCGCGGTGGTATTGGCGACACTTATTTCCTCAAGGGTCATGCCGACGGCTATCTTGGCGGTAACCTTGGCTATAGGATAGCCGCTGGCCTTGGAAGCCAACGCCGATGAGCGAGATACCCGCGGATTGACTTCGATAAGATAATATTCCGATGATTGCGGCGACAGGGCAAACTGTACATTGCAGCCGCCTTCTATCTGCAGTTCGCGGATTATTTTAACGGCGCTGTCATTAAGCATTCGCATATCATGTTCATTCAGCGTCATTATCGGCGCTACGACTATTGAGTCACCGGTATGGACGCCGACGGGGTCGACATTTTCCATGCCGCAGATGGTAATGACATGATCCGCGGAATCACGCATGACCTCAAATTCGATCTCTTTGTAGCCCTTTACACTTTTTTCCACCAGCACCTGATGCACAGGAGAAAGCTGAAAAGCGCCGGCTGCCGTTTCGGTCAGCTCAGCCTCGTTATAGGCGAAGCCACCGCCGGTACCGCCGAGAGTAAAGGCGGGACGCAGCACCACCGGGTAGCCGATATCAAGCGCCGCCTGCTTTGCTTCATCAATATTGTAAGTTATCTCGGAAGGAATGACCGGCTCACCTATGGATTCGCACATTTCCTTAAAAAGCTCGCGGTCCTCCGCTCGCTCTATGCTGCGGCTGCCGGTACCGAACAGCTCGACACCGCATTCTTGCAATATCCCCTTTTTCTCCAGCAACATAGCCATGTTGAGGCCGGTCTGACCGCCGATGCCGGGCAATATGGCGTCCGGGCGCTCGTAACGCATTATTTTTGCTATATATTCCAGAGTGAGCGGCTCCATATAGATTTTATCGGCTACCGTTGTGTCGGTCATAATTGTAGCCGGGTTAGAATTTACCAGCACCACCTCGTAGCCTTCTTCACGCAGGGCCAAACAAGCCTGAGTACCGGCGTAATCAAATTCCGCCGCCTGCCCGATAACAATTGGCCCGGAGCCGATGATCAAAATCTTCTTCAAATCAGTACGTTTTGTCATATTATCTTCCTTTATTTATTTAAAGTGCTTTGTTATCCTGCCATACGACGCTGCCGCGGTGAACAGTCAGAATGCATTTTGCGCTGACCCGTTCCCCGTCAAACGGCGTTGATTTTCCCTGTGAAAGGAACCTCGCCGCCTCGATTTTATAATCTCCGCCCACGGCGAACACCGAGAAATCGCCGCTGTTATCTATGCCGAAGCGTCTGCCGGGGTTGCCGCTCATAAGCTGCAGCAGTTTTTCCGGTGATATGATGCCGGTTTCGACAAGACGGGTATAAAGAACGGGAAAAGCGCATTCCAGACCGGAAATACCCATAAGGCTGTCTTTCAAACCACTCGATTTTTCCGCAGCGCTGTGCGGCGCGTGATCGGTGGCGATCATATCTATCGTGCCGTCCTTAATTCCTTCTATCAGCGCCAGCCTGTCATCTTCACTTCTGATCGGCGGATTCATTTTAAATCTGCCCTCATCTTTAAGCATACTGTCATTCAGAATAAGATAATGCGGAGCAGTCTCGCAGGTAATATCTACACCGTCAGCTTTGGCACAACGTATCAGTCTCACACTTTCTTTTGTTGAAATATGGCAGACATGATAGCGG
>CAZIQU010000239.1:0-2800 GCA_964541445.1 uncultured Lachnospiraceae bacterium
TAGGTCATATTTTTAATGTCGCTCATTATCTTCTGGGCGATATCCCTGTATAAGCTTACCGAAGTATTTTTTTCGCTTGTCATTTTTTGTACTTCTCCATGACAAAATTGACGCATTGATCGACGCCGGTGAAGGCGTCTTTCCCGCAGGCATTTGCTCCTAAATAGGGCAAAATGTCAGCATAAGACGAGTTGCCGCCGA
The DNA here is from genome assembly GCA_964541445.1 of uncultured Lachnospiraceae bacterium. Taxonomy (GTDB): domain Bacteria; phylum Bacillota; class Clostridia; order Eubacteriales; family Anaerofustaceae; genus CAZIQU01. The sequence continues at coordinate 202 of CAZIQU010000239.1, forward strand.
CAATGGTAAAAACGCCATCCAGCAGGTTATCATGCTGCAGGGATGAAATTATTTCTTTTATCTGTGTTTGTGAAAAACTCATTATGCCGCTTAAAGCCAGTATATCCGGTTTGTATTGTCTGACAGCGTTTATAAAAGTTATTTTGGGAACATCTACGCCCAAATCTATCACATTAAATCCTTCTACACTCAGCGCGCCGGAAAATATTGATTTGCCCAAATCGTGCATATCATCTTTCACTGTGCCGATAACGACCGTTCCCAAATAGCCCTCTTTGGCGGTGCGGCGATACTGCATTTCCGGCAATGATAAAATCGAAGAATAGATTACACCGGAGAAAATCAAATCGCTTATAAAATATCGTCCCTGCTTATAAATATCGCCCACCAGTTTCATGCCTTCATTGAGAAGATCCTGAATGGCTCTGATGCTCATTCCTTCAGCGCGATACTGTTTGACAAGTTGCATAACTTCATCGTCATTTAATTCCGCAAAGGCATCAATGAGCGTTTGTCCGTTTTTATCCATATAAATCCTCTGAGTTATTTGTATATTTTAATAATACATCATTTTCGAGGTTTTACTATCATTTTATTTCTTCAAATGATTAATTAATACATGAAAAATTATTTGTTTATAACTAATTTAATCAAATAATTACACGTTATTTTTTAATATTATACGTACAAATATACGATAATTAATTGATAAAAATTGTATTGACAATCATTTATTTTAATGGTACTCTTGTAAAGTTGAAAATATGAACGTCGCCTGAACTACACGTTCAAACAATAAACCAGCAAAGCAGCTCGACTAGCCGTCTGCTTTGTGAAGAAAGGGGAAAAGATATCTCAAAGGCGGGGATGTTTAGTTAGAGAAACACAATGAATATATCAGCAATAATCATAGCAGCATATCTGTTGTTATCGGTGGTGATCTGTTGGGCAGTCGACAGTCGCCGAAAGAAAAGCATTTCGTCATTATTTGTAGCCAAGAGAGAACTCAACAGTTATTTATTGATACCGCTTTTATTTGCCGGCATGGTAGGCGGAACGACCGTTACCAGCGCCGCATCTGCCGGATATTCCGCCGGGATCGTGGGAATATCGCACGTGGTGGGCATGGCAATAGGAGCGGGTATTTTTTTGATTTTCGTTGCCAAGCCTTACCGTATACTTGTTGCGGAAAAGAACGTTATGAGCGTTCCCGAAGCGTTTCATTGGTTTTTTGACGAGAAAGTAAAAAATCTGATGATCGTAGTGATCGCGCTGACAAACTGTATGATTCTTGCCACCGTGCCTACATCGGTGGGCGCGCTGCTCTCACCCATTTTGGGGATAGAGATGGAGACGATGCGTTGGATCGTATGGGCTATATGGATTTTTGTGACGCTGGCGGGCGGCCTGCGAGGCATTGCCGCCATGAATATTATACATATGGGCGTTATGGTAGTCAGCCTGACAATGATAATGGTAAAATCATTGGGAATGGCCGGCGGCATAGCGAGTCTGCAGACGGCTCTTTCCTCAAGTTATTTCAGTATGGGTTCCATGGGAGCTCTTACCATGGTGGCTATGGTGGCCGGAGCGGCAATAGCTCAGCCGACCAACACGGTAATTTCCAGCGCTGTATTCAGCGGTAAATCATATAAAAAATCGGTCACCAGCATTATCTGTTCTTCGCTGCTGTTGATACCTTTCGGCTTGATCGTTGTGTTCATCGGCATGAGCGCCAAGGTGCTTCTTCCTGAGATTGCGGCAAACGCCGCGCTTTCTACCGTGGCTTCTTTGATCGGACCGGTCTTTGCCGCAATGGTGAGCATGGCAATATGCGCAGCGACTATATCCACGGCGCCGGCTTCGCTTCTGGCGGTGACCAATATGTTCTGCATAAATTTTTATAAACCGTATATCAATAAAAACGCTACCGAAAAACAGCTGAAAATATTCTCTTATATATTTGCCATAGCGGTATCGATACTGCTGACATTCGTGGGCAAGAACGGTATGTCGCTGCTTAAACAGCTGACCGGTGCCGCGCAGATAAACAGTGTTTCCGGCATAGTGATGATAATCGGTCTGTACTGGAAAAAGGTAGACAGCAACGGTGTTTTTTGGTCGATGCTTATCGGCACAATCGTGGGTACGGTATGGCACATTCTCGGCTCGCCCTTCGGCATTGCTGTGCTGTGGCCGGCGTTCTTCTCGGTAATGATCGTTTTGGTCCTTATGACCTTATTTAACGGCAAATCTGAAAGCGATAATCACATCAGATGGATGCAGATCAAAAAAGAGTACTTTGAGAAGCACAGTGAAATAATTTAAATTTAGTATAGCAAGGGCGGTATTTCTCGGGAAATACCGCCCTTGTGATGCTCTGCCGCATGCCGCGCGTTAAAAGATTATTCCACCTTATAGTCGGTGTGCCCGGTCTCGCTCTTATCCGGCATAATAAAGGCCAGCACTGCGTAGATTATCGCACATGGCAGCAGGTGAGTGAATACGGCGACGGAAGCGAATATAATGCGTAGCAGCTTAACATCGGTGTGAAAATATTGAGCAAAAAGATGCGTCCTTGTGTAACGGCCAGCTGCGC
>CAZIQU010000240.1:0-2784 GCA_964541445.1 uncultured Lachnospiraceae bacterium
TCTATCCAAACAGAGCGCTCGCCCAAAGCGCGCAGATCGCAGATACTGCGCAGGCTGCGGCCGATAAGCCGCTGAATCTCGGCACTGCGGCCGTCCAGCTTGAGCCGTGAGATGTCCCTTTGCTTGCGCTCGGCGTTGGCGCCGGGCAGCATGCTGTATTCGGCGGTGATCCAGCCCTTGCCGGTGCCCTTGAGAAACTGCGGTACTTTTTCTTCCACAAAGGCCGTGCATATAACCTTGGTATCACCGAATTCCGCCAAAACCGATCCGTGCGGATATTTGAGATAGTCCCTGGTGATCTTTACGGTGCGCAGCTGGTCGTTTTTTCTGTTGTCGGCTCTCATTTTTATTGAAGTTCCTTTTCTTTTGATATTGCCTGTGCGGCGGTATTTATTGGAATATATATTCCCAGATGATTTTGCTGTCGTGACGGACAACGCCGCTGTCGTAATCGGCGATATCCATACCGATAAAGCGGTATTTGCCGCGGTGGAGAATATCTATTTTGCTGATGACCGGCCCGGCGCCCTCGGCATTGTATTTACGGAGGATATCCTCCGGTATCTTTTCGGTGTTATAGATCACCGTGTCGATGATGCGTTTGCCGCGGCTGTGTTTTTCGATGGCGGCGATATGCTCGCTGAGCGTATAGCCGCCGGTTTCGCCGCGCTCGGTCATGATATTGGCCAGATAGTATTTTTGCGCCGCGCTTTTTTCCAGCGCCTCGCAGACGCCGCCGACCAGAAGGTTGGGTATGAGCGAGGTGTACAGGCTGCCCGGACTGTAAATGATCATATCGGCGTCGTCAATCGCCTGCAGACATTCCGGCAGTGCTTCGGCGGTCTCCGGCGCAAGGCTGATTTTGTCTATACGCAGGCGGTGCTTGGCAGCGTAATCGCCGATACGGCTTTCACCGGAAATGATCTTGCCGTTGCTGTATTTGGCTTTGAGCGTAATTTTTTCACAGGTAACGGGCAGCACGCGGCCGCTGATGGCCAGCACCTCACTTATCTTTCTGATGGCCAGCGGAAAGCTGCCGGTAATCTTGTTGAGAGCTACCAGTATCATGTTGCCTAAATTCTGCGTCTTCAAAAAACCCTCGGTAAAGCGGGTGTTCATCACCGCGGCCATAATGTTTTCTTCATCGGCCATGGCTACCAGACAGTTGCGGATATCGCCGGGCGGCAAAGTACCCATTTCGCGGCGCATAAAGCCGCTGGAACCGCCGTCGTCACCGACGGAAACAATGACGGTAATGTTGGCGGTATAATTTTTAAGCGTGCGCAGCAGCACCGCGTTGCCGGTACCGCCGCCGATAAGCACAACTTTTTTGTCTTTGAATTTATCCATATCCATAATATACGAATCAATCCCTGTCAATATCACGGTGTTCCGTGGAAATTATATAATCGTTTACCGCCAGCCGCCGCGATATTTCCTCGGCAATAGCAACCGAGCGGTGGCGTCCGCCGGAGCAGCCGATACCGAGAACCAGCTGTGTTTTTCCCTCTTTTATATAATAAGGCATAAGAAAACCGAGCATATCACAGATCTTATCAATAAAAATGCTGCTTTCCACATAGCTCAGCACATAGTCGGCAACCGCTTTATCGCGGCCGCATAGCGGCTTGAGCGTATCCACATAATACGGATTCGGCAGGAAACGCGCGTCGAAAACCATATCGGCATCCTTGAGAATACCGTATTTGAAGCCGAACGAAACAACGTCGATGAGAAATTTCTTCTTTTCACGGCCGTCGCCGCCGAAAATATCCATCAGCTTGGTTTTGAAGCCGGCCTCGTTCAGCTCTGATGTATCGATAATATAATCGGCCTGATCACGCACCGGCGCCAGCTTTTCCCGCTCGTGCGCTATGGTCTGCTCGATGCGCTCGTTCTCAAACATGAGATGGCGGCGCCTTGTCAGCTTATAGCGTGAGATGAGTATCTCATCAGCAGCGTCGATAAAGAGAATATCGAAATCGGTTTTTTCCTCGAGATACGCGATGGCTTCACCGAGCTCGTTGAAGAAGCCCTCCACGCGCACATCGATAACGAAGGCGATCTTGTCGATAGGCGGTTCGCTTTTTTTACTCAGCTCTACAAAAGGCGCTACCAGCGACGGCGGCAGATTGTCTATACAGTAATAGCCGAGGTCCTGAAATACCCGCAGCGCAATGCTTTTTCCGGCGGCCAACATACCGGTTACCAGTACGACCCTCATTTTTTCCCCTCAGATACGGCTTTATTTATGCTTTATTATACTACATGAAAGCGTTAAATAAAATTTTAAGGGGAATTTCAGTTTGTTTTCAGAATAAACAGTACAATAAAAGACGCCAGAGGATATCGGAGCATGCCCGCGGCAGACAGAAGAGTAATCCGCCACAATTACGCTGTCCGCTTTATTACGGGAACAATTATGTAAGAAAATCAACCCCTCTTTAAATCGAATCGCCGGTATCCGCCTATATGGCAAAGGAGCTCCCTGCCCGGGGCTTCTTTTTTGCGGTGCTGTCCAAATCTTTGATTTGGCAAACAGCACCCATGCAAGGAGCGCCCAAGAACAGAGCGATTGGCTGCGCTCTACTGCGGCGGTGCTGTCCGATGATTTTTTGGCTTGATTAAGCCAAAAAATGAGATCTGACCCCATGGTTTTGACCTTGACCTTTTCTCAACCGAAATGCAGCATTATATTTCGGCTGAAGATGAACAAAGTGCCCGGGTCAGGGGATTGCGAATTCCCCGGACCCTAAACGGTTCCTAATCGCGGAAGGCTCAGGC
>CAZIQU010000241.1:0-2773 GCA_964541445.1 uncultured Lachnospiraceae bacterium
ATAGAAGGCGCATCGTTGACGCCGTCACCGGTCATGGCGGTGACCTTGCCGAGCTGCTGCCATGTGCGTACTATTCTGGTTTTATGCTCGGGCTGAACGCGGGCATATACCGAATATTTCTGTATCTCCTCCGCCAGCCTGTCGTCGGGTATTTCATCGAGCTGAGAGCCGGTAATGGCTTCGGAGGCATCGCTGATGATGCCCAGCTGCTTGGCTATCGATATGGTCGCCGGTGATCATTATCGGGCGAATGCCGGCGCTGCGGCACTCGCGTATGGCATCGGCCACCTCCTCGCGGCAGGGGTCGATCATGCCGGTGAGCCCGATGAAGACCATACCGCACTCAAGTGTGGCAGCTTCGTAATTTTCCGGCATGGCGCCGTAGGTCTTGTAAGCAGCGGCCAGCACGCGCAGCGCCCTGTCGGCGAACGATTTGTTTTGCTCGAGTATCTCGCCGCGTATTTCGTCGGTAAGCTCTATCCCGCGTCCGCCGCGCAGAATGTGGGTGCAGTTTTTGAGTATTTCTTCGGGCGCGCCTTTGGAAAACTGGATGACGGTGCCGTCATTTTTCTTGTGTACCGTAGACATCTTCTTGCGCAGAGAATCGAACGGCGCTTCGCCGATGCGCGGATATTCCTCTTGCAGCTCGGGCTTGAAGAGGCCGAGCTTGGCGGCGTAATTCACCAAAGCCGCTTCGGTAGGCTCACCCTTGGCTTCTTCACCCTTTTTGATGTGGGCGTCGTTGCACAGAGCCATTGCCGAGGCCAGCATGTTTTCATCGTCGCCGTAATGCTCCACGACCGTCATTTTGTTCTGCGTGAGTGTGCCGGTTTTATCTGAGCATATAACCTGTGTACAGCCCAGAGTTTCCACGGCGGTGAGCTTTCTTATCAGCGCGTTGCGCTTGCTCATGGCGGTGACACCCATGGAAAGGACTATGGTCACTACGGCGGGCAAGCCCTCGGGTATGGCGGCTACGGCCAGACTGACGGCGGTCATGAAGGTGGAAAGTATGAGCTTGCCGGAGAAATCGCCCTGTTTGAGGAGCGTAAAGGCAAAGATGAATATACATATACCCAGCACCGCTTTGGTGAGTATCTTGCTTATTTCCGCAAGCTTCTTCTGCAGCGGCGTCTGTCCGTCCTCGGCAGCCTCAAGCGCCGAGGCGATCTTACCCATTTCCGTGGCCATGCCGGTATCGCATACAACGGCGCGGCCGCGGCCGTAGGCTACGGTAGAGCCCATATATACCATATTTTTTCTGTCGCCCAGAGCTATATCGGGTTTATCGGTAACGCCGAGCGTATCGAGTATTTTGCCGACCGGTACGCTTTCGCCGGTGAGCGCCGCTTCCTCGATCTTCAGGCTGGCGCACTCGATAATGCGGCAGTCGGCCGGTACGGCATCGCCGGCCTCCAGCGCGATAACATCGCCGCGTACGAGATCTTCGCTTTTGATCAGCTTTATCTCACCGTCGCGCAGCACATGCGATTCGGCTGCCGTCATTTCCTTGAGAGCTTCTATGGCGTTTTCGGCCTTGCTCTCCTGCACGACGCCGAGCACGGCGTTGATTGTGACCACGAACATAATGATGAAAACATCCGAAAAGGATTCTCCCGAGTATGCCGACGTCGCCGCGGATACGACCGCCGCGCCGAGCAGCATGAAGATCATCGGATCGGCGAACTGCTGAAGAAATTTTTTGATGAACGGCGTCTTTTTCGCTTCACTGAGCTTATTTTTGCCGTCCGTTTCCAGCCGCCCGGCCGCCTCGTCGGCGCTGAGCCCGGCGGGCCCGCTTTTAAGGTAAGCGAACACGTCCTTGATTTCCGTAAGGTAATACTTCATGTTTCCTCCGATTTATATTGTTTCGCCCGCGGCGATTTTTATAATAAAAAAACCTATGCGGGGCTTCTTTTCCCACATAAGTCTCATATTTTAATTCAAGCCAGGTTTGCCGGCGCAGCCGGAGCCCGAGTTTGTTGACTTGAAACGCATACGCGCTTATTACTCCCCTATGTTGATGCTATTATAGCTTAAAAAAATACTTTTTGTCAAGAATATAGGCTCATACAATTCAGCGGGTTTGTAAAATGTGCGCACAGCTCACGCTGCGCGCGCAGCCGGCAAATACAGCGATAACAGCGGCTGACGGAATGGGAATCAAGGCGGCTGGACATATTTAATTAATTAAATAATTGACTTGAGGTTTCGTACATTGTAAAATTAATGTTATTATATATTTTTAAACGGAAAGTTTATGCGTGAAGCAACAGTTTTTGGTTTGATTGTTATTTTGGAGGAAGGGTTATATGAACTCTAAATTTGCTCTTTATATTCTGAAAAGGTTTATGCTGGCGTTTGTGACGATTCTGCTGGTGGTGGCCATAACATTTTTTGTAATGCATTCCATACCGGCCAGCCCGTTCAGCTCGGAGAAGGCTAAGTCTGACAAGACTATTGCGGCGCTGGAGGCCAAGTACGGCTTCGATAAGCCGGTGATAGTACAGTTTTGGAACTATCTGAAAAATATCGCTCATTTTGATTTCGGTCTTTCCACCGCGTGGGTGGGCAGTACCGTGGCGCAGCTTATCACCGGGGCTTTCGCTTATTCGGCCAAGATAGGGCTGTGCGCGGCGGCGCTGGCACTGATTTTCGGCGTGTTCTTAGGCTCGATAGCGGCGCTCAAGCGCGGCGGTGTGCTCGACAAGGTGATACAGGTGGTAACGACGGCGCTTGTTTCGATGCCTAATTTTGTTATTGCCACGCTGCT
>CAZIQU010000242.1:0-2759 GCA_964541445.1 uncultured Lachnospiraceae bacterium
ATCACATTGAGGGTACGCATTATGTGCTGGCTACCGATGAAGAATACAGTAAGTGGATGTGACCGTGATTATATAACGGCAATATAAAAAGGGGCGCTGATAATTATTTCAGCGCCCCCGATGCTTTTTTGCGCTGCCGCTTTTCTGTTCGCAGTGCTCCGCCGCTTCGTTTTCGGCGGCTTCATGCCGCTCATGCTTTTGTCCGGTCTTGTTTTCTTCGCAGGCATGCATTACGGCCTGCTGCGCTTTTGTGCAGCTTTTCGGTTCGCGCAGCAAATAAAGACCGTCAGGGCAGAAATGACCCGGTCATGGCTTTATTTTTCCTCCTTAATTTGTTTAATACCGCGAAAACGGACAACCAAGGAGGCAGGTTACTGATACTCCCACGCGGCGGCACTCCCAAACTGCCTACCGGGACGTGTTTTTATTTTCGTTTTATTTATTTTATCATTTCGACTTTTACTGTCAACATTTCCCGGGAAATCGGCTTATGTGCCTGTTTTCACGGGCGATGAGGTCATTGTCTGTCAATGACGCTTTCCGGTATGCATATACGTATTTTATCGTCATATAAGCTTTCAACCGCAACATCGATATTATAGAGTTCCTTCAGCAGCTCAGGCGTCATTATCTCACGCGGCGCGCCGTAAGCGGCGATACCTTTGTTTTTTACTGCCAGCACTTTATCGGCAAAAAGAAAAGCCTGTTCGGGATTGTGCGTTGACTGAACGACGGTATAGCCTTCATTTACAAGAGCCTTTATATGCTCAAGCACGTGTATTTGGTTGCCGTAGTCTAAATTGGCCGTGGGCTCATCCATAAAAAGTATCTTTGCCTGCTGTGCCAGTGCCCGGGCGATAAGTACCAGCTGTCTTTCGCCGCCGGATATGTTGAGAAACATCTTATCTTTTAAGCGGCTTATGCCGACTTTATCAAGAGCGGCGGTCACATAAGCCATTTCTTTTTCTTTCGGAGAACCGGCTCCGTCGGTGAGCGATGTAGTCCCCATCAATACTATGTCGCGTACCGGATAATTAAAAACATGCGGCGAACTCTGCGGTATATAGGCTATTTTGCGGGCCAGCGCCTTCGGGGTCATTGTTTTTATGTCGGCACCGTCGATCGTGATTGTGCCCTCATATTTTGGAAAAAGCCCGAGCATACATTTAAAGAGAGTGCTTTTGCCTACGCCGTTAGGCCCCAAAAGACAGATGAATTCGGCGGAAGGTATTTCAAAGCTGATATCGCTGAGCACATATTCGTTTTTGCCGTAGCGGCAGGAAAGGTTTGTTGTTTTTATGCTCATGCTTATTCGCTCCTTCTGCTCAGCAGATATATGAAAAACGGTGCGCCGATAACGGCTGTAAGTATACCGAGAGGCAGCTCAGTGGTGTAAAGCGTGCGGGCGATGTCATCTGTCAAAAGCAAAAACAGCCCGCCTACCAGCGCCGAAGCAGGAATAAGATAACGGCAGTCGTTGCCGACCAGCCGCCGCGACATGTGCGGTATCACCAGACCGATCCAGCCGATAACGCCGCTTACTGCAACGCTGGCCGCGGTCAGCAGCGTGGAACAGATAATAACAATAAGCCGGATTTTTTTGACATTTACGCCCACCGTCTTCGCTTCGTCATCGTCCAGCGTCAGCAGATTCATTTTCCAGCGCAGCAGAAATATCGGTATAGCGGCCAACAGCAGCGGTATCCAAAGATATTTTATTTCATCAAGACCAACGCCGGATATTGAACCCATCAGCCAGTAGGTGATCTCCGGCAGGGTATTATTCGGGTCGGCGATAAGTTTGATATATGATGTGCCTGCCTGGAAAAGAGAGCCTACCGTTATGCCCGCAAGCACCAAGGTCAGTACAGCGTTGCCCTTGCATAGCCTGCTTACCAAAAGCACTGTGATTATGCAGAGCACGCTGCAGGCAAAGGCCCAAAGGGTTATTTCCGTCTGGCTTTTCTGCATGAGTATGGCCAGCGCGGCACCGAAAGCGGCGCCGGTTGATGCTCCCAGCAGATCCGGCGCGGCCATCGGGTTACGGAATATGCACTGGTATGAAGCACCGGCTACCGACAGCGCGGCGCCTACCAAAACGGCGGCAATGATACGCGGCAGACGTACGTTTATAATTATGCTTTCGGTTATATCCTTCCAAAACGGTTCTATCGGTATTATTTTGTAAAACATTACCCCGAACAGTTCCTTCAGCGATATTTCAAAGCGACCCAGCGTCATCGAGAGTGCGGCGCCGGCCAAAAGCAATATTGCTGCGGCTATCAGTATTTTTGCGGGTCTTTTGGCTTGTCTTTTCATTTATTTGTCCCTTAATTACGTCAAAGGGGATACCGTAAAACTGCGGTATCCCTTAGCATCAAACTAATCGAATTCGGATGAGGTTATTCGTTAATACCCATCATGGTATTATATTCGGCGTCACTCAGCTCATAATGATAGAACAGATCGTAGTACTGCATGACCATCGCCTTCATATCCCAGTCGAAATCATCGGGGTAAACGGTTTCGGCGATCCAAACGATACCGAGATAGCGGTTTACCGTCGGCGGTGAAATAAAGTTGTAAGGTGTCCCCGGAGCGGTATAGCATTTATTTTCTTTTACCGCCGCAAGCTGCTGCCATTCATTACCGGCAATGATCGTCGAAGCGTCTGCCGGGGGATAGAAGAAAATATATTCGGGGTTCCAGTTGGCCAGCTGCTCAAAGTCGATCGCCGTGGAAGCGTACATCTGCCCGTC
>CAZIQU010000243.1:0-2748 GCA_964541445.1 uncultured Lachnospiraceae bacterium
CGCTCTTTTCCCGGATACTTCGTACGCTTATGAATCCGGAGGCGACCCCGAATATATACCGCAGCTTTCTTACGAAGACTTCTTGGCTTTCTATAAAAAGTATTATCATCCGGCCAATTGCTATCTTTTCTTATACGGCGATATGCAGCCGCGGGAGTATATGCGGTTTATGGATGAAGAATATCTCAGCCGTTACGATGCCGCAGAGATTAATTCTCTGCCCTGTCTGCAGCCCGAATTTGCGGCACCGGTCGAAAAAACCGTAAAATATCAGTGCGACGGAGATACCGACGGCAGATATTATTATGCCTTGAATTATTTCATTGGCGATTCCGGTGATGTCCTGCTGATGCACGCTTTCAATGTTTTGGTCAAGATACTTTTCGATGCCGATGCTTCGCCGCTGAAAGCGGCGCTGTTTGCCGAGGGTATCGCCGATGAGACTGACTGCGATTATCATACCGGCCTGCGTCAGCCTTTTTTTTCGGTAACAGCGAAAAACGCATCGGCGGCAAACGGCACACTTTTCCGACAGACAGTAAACAGTGTGCTGCAGGGGCTTGTTGATAACGGCATCGACCGTGATATAATCACCGCCGCCGTCAATAATTATGAATTTGAGCTGCGGGAAGCTGACAGCGGCAATTACCCCAAGGGGCTCATCTATATAATCGATATCATGGAAAGCTGGCTTTATGACGGTGACCCGCTTGCTTTTCTGAAGTATGAAAAATATATAGAATTACTTCATGAGAACGAAAATTCAGCATTTTACACTTCACTGATCGAAAAATATATACTGAAGAACAAGAATGCCGCATTTCTCACCCTTGTGCCGAATAACGGCTGTGCCGCTGAGCAGGAAGAAAAAAAAGAACGGCTGCTCAATGAATATAAGGCGTCGCTTTCGGCGTCTCAGCTTGCCGAGCTGGCAGCGGAGACGAAGGACCTTGCCGATGAACAGAATCGGCCTGATACCGCCGAAGCGGTAAAAACAATACCGGTTCTTGAGTTAAGCGAGATTTCACCGCTGCCGGAAAAATATGAGCTGGCGATCAGCGATACAGCCGGCGGCAGGGTACTGCTCTACCGCGATAACTGCGCAGATATTGTTTATATGGATATTTGTTTCGATCTCTCTCAGTTTGCCGCCGACGAATTGTCGGCTGTTGAGCTGCTGACTAAAATTTTAGGCGTCTATAAAACGAAACAGCATTCAGAAATGGCATTATCAAACGAGATCGGTAAATATCTCGGTGATGTTGATGTAAGCGTCGGCACCTATCAGAATTACGGTAATTGGCAGGCTTTTGAAAAGAGACTTATATTCAGCGTAAAATGCCTTGATAAGAACATCGCGAAAATGGTCGAGCTGTCTGCAGAAATACTTGCCGATACCGTCATTGATGACATCGGGCGCTTGAAGCAGACGGTTACGGAGGAAATATCAAAATTTGAGGCTTCGATGATATCGTCATGTGAATCTTTCGTCAACGGCCGTATCGCCGGTAATACCACGCCGCGCGGTTCATTCGCTGAAGAATTGAAAGGCCTGGGCTATTATCGTTACCTTGTTCGTTCGGCTGAGAACACGGCAGCCGGCGGAAGCACTCTTGCCGACTCACTCAATGCTGTATATGAGCGTCTTTTGACCTGCATAAAAACAGATGTGCTGTTTATATGCGATGAAAAGAACCTTGAAATATGCATGCAGACCGGCAAAGACTTTTTAAAAACCTTACCGGAGCGTCTCGCAATCAGCGCACCTTCGCCTTTTATAAGCGGTGTCGGCGGTGAAGGTATCATTATTCCCGCCGGAGTATGCTACACCGGCATAGGCGCGAATTTCAAAGCCCTGGGACTTGATTTCCCATCGGTGCTGCCGGTAGTGAAAAAATACTTGCGCACCGGTTATCTTTGGGATAATATCAGGGTGAAGGGCGGCGCGTACGGCGCGCTTATGAATGCCGATGCCGGCGGAGATGTGTATTTTATTTCATACCGTGATCCTTTTGTAGGCAGAACATATGAGGTCTACGGCGGTATGCAGACCGATCTGGAGAATATATCCCTTTCGGCAGACGCCATGCGTAAGCTTATTATCGGCACGATCAGCGATGCCGATCAGCCCTTACCGGTCTATTCGCGCGGCCGTCGTGCTTTGGGTGACATATACCGCAGCTATACCTTCGAACAGCAGGCTGCGGTGCGGGAGAGCATTTTAAGAGCGACTGATGCCGATATCAGAAAAACGGCCGCACTTATCGGCGCAGTCACTGAGCGCGGAGTGAAAGTGGCTGCCGGATATAAAGCGGAAATAGAAAAGTCGTCGCAGCTGTTCAATTCAATATATACGGTATCGAGGTCATGATGAAAAGCAAAAGTATAAAAATACTCGCAGCGCTGCTTCTTTGTGCGGCAGTATTGATTTCGCCGCTGTCGGTTTCATCGGTCTGCGCCGAACTTGACACCGGAGCTTTTGATGGTGAGGCGGTGTATGTATACGAATATAATTCGGAGGAAACCGTCGTTGCCGTCAATGAGCATGAAAGAATGTACCCCGGCAGCCTGACGAAAATAATGACTGTGCTGGTCGCCGAAGAATATCTGGACAGCTCTGATGTGATCACCGTTACATCTGCCGAGCTTCGTTATGTCGGCTACAACAGCAGCACGGCCGGTCTGGCGGTGGATGAGCTTGTTACTTATGATAACCTGGTGGCGGGTGCGCTGCTGCCGTCCGGAAAC
>CAZIQU010000244.1:0-2744 GCA_964541445.1 uncultured Lachnospiraceae bacterium
GTCCAGAATGTGGAAAAAGATTTGCCATGCGGGAAATAGAGCGTAAAGCAGAATCAAGCTACGCCACTACAAAAGACATTGAGCAAAAAATTCGGAATAATAAAGGGGAAATAACCGGCAGATATACGCAAACAGTTCCTGCGACCACTTATATTTATAATTGTTTGGATCAATGTAAATACTGTGGATTTCAACGTTATGTAAATAGAAGTAAAACTTATCGAGATTAACATCAAAATAAGATAAAATGCGGCACAATACCTATTCAACTAACTTTATGACCACTTCATGACTACGAAGAAGGGCGGCAAAATGACGATAGCTTTCAAATCGTTTAATTTTTTTGATACTACTTGAACACTCGTATTCAATCAAATTCAGTTGCTTTTTTCTTAACCTTTAATCACACCCGATTAACGGGTGATTTATGAGCGGCTATCTCTTTCTGAGATACCCGCTCTTCCGCTAAAACATTAATAAACGCCACATCAGCTTTGCCGCTTCGCGAAGAACCTTATAATAAAATTCTTCAAATATTATGCCGCCATATAAAAAACAGCTCTTTGGAATGTCTGAGGCTTGCCTCAAAGACATGACAAAAGCTGTTGAGCATTTAGAAAAAATGGTGCGAGAGACGGGACTTGAACCCGTACGTCTGTTGACACACGCCCCTCAAACGTGCCTGTCTGCCAATTCCAGCACTCTCGCAACGCTAAATATTATACCTAAAAACAAACAATAAAGTCAATAGAAAAATCATACTAGTTTGGCAATATAATTTATATATTTTTCCGTCTGCCGGCATAACCGCCGCGAAACGGCGGCGAAGAGCAAACTCTTGCAAACCGCGGGCCGGCGGTATATTATTATATTAAAAACAAGGAGAAATAACATGCTGGAATTCAAATACGATACGCAGATGCTCATAGAGGGCAAGGGACTCGATGAAGATGTTATTCGCGATTATTTCATCAATAATTTCAAAGGCGACTGCCTGCTGGCGGTTGGCGATGAGAACCTCATCAAAATACACTTTCATACCAACGAGCCATGGCAGGTAATCGAATACTGTGCCGGTTTGGGCGAAGTGTACGATATCGTCATTGAGGATATGGACAGGCAGGCGCGCGGCCTCAAAGGATAACAGCGTCTTCATTCCCGTGACCGAAGGCGGCCTGAGCCGAATTACACCAATACTGATTCTCAACGCAGCAGCTATACGGCAGATTACGCCGCATAGCTGTTGTTTTTTGTTTTAAACTCGCCGTTTTTCATCGCCGGCACTTGAAATACGGCAAAAAAATGATATACTCAAGCTATTGCAATCAAGATAAAGGCGAAGACGAAGAGAGTAATCGACGTATAAGGCGTTAACAGAGAGCCCAGCAAGCTGAAAACGGGCAGCGCCGCCGGCGATGAAGATCACTTATGAGCCGGAGGACCGAACAACAAGTAAGTCCGCCCGAATGCCGCGCGTTAAGCGGCCGCAAAGTGGATCATTGATCAAAATAGGTGGTACCGCGGTTATTAAATCGTCCTGTAAAATTTTACGGGACGTTTGTTTTTTTCAGGAGGAGTTATGACATTATTCAAAGAACCGGAAGCAAAGAAAACGGCGGAAAGTGAAGCCGATGTACTGAAATACTGGCAGGATATCGATATTCTCGAGCGCACCGTAAAAGAGCGTGAGGGATGCCCTAATTTCGTTTTTTATGAGGGCCCGCCCACGGCTAACGGCAAGCCGGGCATACACCATGTTATCGCCCGCACTTTAAAAGACAGCGTCAACAAATACAAGACGATGAACGGCTATCGCGTGCTGCGTAAAGCCGGCTGGGACACGCACGGGCTGCCTGTGGAAATAGAGGTTGAGAAAACACTGGGCTTTACCGGCAAACAGGATATCGAGAAATACGGCATAAAGGAATTTAATGAAAAATGCCGAGCCTCTGTTTTTACCTATGAAGCTATGTGGCGTGAAATGACACAGCGCATGGGTTACTTTATCGACCTCGACGATCCGTATATAACGCTTGACAACCGCTACATTGAAACAGAATGGTGGATATTAAAGGAATTCTTTGAAAAAGGGCTGATGTACGAGGGCCACAAGATTTTGCCATACTGCCCGCGCTGCGGCACCGGTTTGGCTTCGCATGAGGTAGCGCAGGGCTACCAAATGATAAAGACCGATACGGTATATGTGCGCTTTAAAATAAAAGACCGTGACGAATATTTTCTCGTGTGGACTACCACACCCTGGACCTTGGCTGCCAACGTTGCGCTCACCGTCGGCGCCGATATTGATTATGTAAAAGTGCGCAATAACGGCATGGTTTATATACTGGCCAAAAAATTAGCATCTGCCGTTCTAGACGGCGAGTATGAAGTGATAGGCGAAATGAAGGGCAAAGACCTCGAATTTACCGAATACGAGCAGCTTATGCCGTTTCTTAAGCCTGCCGGCGGCAAATCGTTTTTTGTTACCTGCGCCGATTATGTTACCACTGAAGACGGCACCGGCGTAGTCCATACCGCTCCGGCTTTCGGCGAAGATGACTACAATACCGGCCGCCGCTATTCGCTGGCAGTACTCAACCCTGTGGATGAGACCGGCAAATACAACGACACGCCGTGGAAGGGCATGTTCGTAATGGATGCCGACAAGGAGATAATCCCCTGGCTGAAGGAGCACGGCATACTTTACAAGAAACAGCGCATGGAACACAACTACCCGCACTGCT
>CAZIQU010000245.1:0-2416 GCA_964541445.1 uncultured Lachnospiraceae bacterium
AAATTTGAATTTCCATATAAAGTTGCCGACGCGATATATATGATTTCCGAGAAGTAGAATGATGTTTTATACAGGATATTAAAAATGAAAACAAGCGCGCACATCTGCGTAAACAACTCACGAAAGTACTTCATATCGGTCATGCCGCCTGAAGCGTGCGAAAAAACCGTTGCGCGAAGATCGGGCAAGGCGCGGTAGTTCAGCAGCATTGTAAGAGCAATTGCGATTGTGACGGTTAAGAGTACGCCGTATGAATACAGCCCGCCGCAGATATTTGCGGCCAGATAAGTTCCGACCGCACCCAGCGCATAAGAAAAAGCAAACGAGCGGCCGCGCAGCGGCTGCGGCACAAGGCATGTAAGGTACGTCAGGTAATGTCCCTGCGCGTAACCGCACGCAAGATTTGCGATAATACCGACGCCGACGGCAAGAGCCGCAGAATCGATTATGAATGATACGGCAATCGCCATTAAAAATGAAATTCCGGCAATCGGCAGAATATGCCGTGAAAAAGCGACCTTCGGCAGGTATTTAACGGCAAGCCCGCACAAGGCGATACCTATGAACTGAATAAGATAACCTATGCACTCTGTTATCAGCAGAACCGCGCCCCCATCGAAAAAACGGCCAAGCTGAGAAGACCATACGAGAAAGCCGGAACCGCCCCAAAAAAAGCAGAGAGCGATCAACGCGCTGACGCAGTAAACGCTTCGATCTTTTATGAGGCTTCGCATTTTCATGTTCGGCAGCCTCCTTCCGCGTTTCAGCGCCGATATAAAATTTAATGTATAAATATATCATACTTAAATATGAACATCAATACGCAGAGCCTGTCTTTCGGCGCTTTTTTGTCAAAAATACCTGTCCGATTTGCCTGTATTCTAAACCTTTACATTATATTTAAACGAATTAGACTTGAACTGGACTGTAAGATACGGCATTTTACCTGTAAAATAAAAACGCGGATAACCGGGCGGCTGCCTTATGTATTGAAGGGAGAACGAGCCATGAGCTTCAGTATGCATTTTGAATGCGATAAAAGCATTCTGCTGAATATAATGTATGACACTCTGGATAAGCTCGGCGGAGAATTGGCCTCGTCGGACAGTGAACGCGGAAATTTTCTTGTATGTATGAATGACGGCACAAAACTGCAGCTTGACATTTCACCTTTTGAGGACGGCTCCAAGATTACCGTGCTGCCGGCCGGCGGGAAAGATTCCGGCTGGCAATCGGTGATCCTTAAAGAAATAGAATCGCGGCGGCACTGCTTATACGGCTGTGCCGAAGCTCGCGAAAAACAAAACAAACAGGAGTAAATCGTATGAAAAAAATGATCGCAATTTTGCTCGCCGTACTGCTGTGCGCGGGCGCGCTGACGCTGACGGCGTGCGCCGGTAAGAACATAGAATCGATGCTCATAAAGACCGGCACCTGGTGCGATAAAGATAACATAGTCGTCAAATACACCTTCAATGCCGACCACACGGGGTCGTTTATCAACGCCGACAATCCGAACAACCGCTCCGACATTACTTGGAGCTATGACGGGCGCACCAAAGAAATAGAAATAATCGGTGCCTTGCCGGACGAGCGATACGCGGTTGAGGTAACCGACGACGGAATCCTGCTGCGTTGTCTAACCTCATATTTTGAGATTGAGCTTGTCCCCGGGATACCCGTACCGGACACTATTCCTGACGAAGGTACATATCCCGAAGAGCTCGTGGGCGATCTTATATGGAAAGTCGCAGAGGAGCAGACGGGCTATTTCCGGGAGTACGAAGATGATTACTGGGAACTGCACGCCGACGGCAGCGGCGTTTGGAACGAATCGGTATTTAAATCAACCGGCGTCAAATGGATAGTCGACAGTGAAAACAGGCTGTATATCGAGCGCATTTATGACGACGGGGCCACCGCGGTGAAATGGTTCACCTACGAGCCGACAGAAGACGGCTTCATGTTCACGAATATAAACACGGGCGAGAGCTTCCCGGTCATTAAGCGGAAATGAAATATTCAGCCTGCGGCCGCGGTAAGCAGCACGGCGACATGCAAGACGGCAACTCTGCAAAACTCTGACTGCCGCTAGGTCTGCATGCAGCTGCAGCCTGAATTTATAGTATCTATGTCATCGCAGAGTGGCGCAATTAACAATTTGCATGGCTCATAACCCGAAGCCCGGAGATTTAGGTTATGAGCCATCAGTAGAAGCTTTTCGCATATCTTGTTTTTTTGTGATTAAAATGTAATCGTTCTTACATGCAGCACTATTCATGCGAATCCTCAGGGCCATACTTGTTTTTCTATGCTTTTTTTACAGGCAGTGCTGTCGGTTAACGGCAACATATAGCATCTTGTCAGGTCTCTCTGCTTAGACCAGTCTTAATAAGCCATTCAGTGAACATGTTCA
>CAZIQU010000245.1:2426-2712 GCA_964541445.1 uncultured Lachnospiraceae bacterium
GAAGCTGAATATGCATAACGATATCTGCGGCATGAATACACTCTTGAGAAGTACACAGCTCAAGACCGTCTGAACCGGCAACAATAGCCCGGAGTCCATTGAATATGTCAAGCCCTGACTGTACAGCAACTAACAGTCTCCGGCATCCTGAGATATGACAGTCAAGATCGCGTAAAAAACAAATTATATTTTTTCGTTTTTTCTATTATCGCATGTCGCTTTTAGGTATTGATTTAAGCCGCAAAACAATGATCAATATATTCACCTTTTATTCTTCAACAGTCAA
>CAZIQU010000246.1:0-2662 GCA_964541445.1 uncultured Lachnospiraceae bacterium
GACATACCCATGCCGGTACCGCAGACAAGTATCCCCTTTTCGCATTTACCTTCAGCCACAGCCGCCGAAGCGGCAAACGCATATTCAGGATAGTTGCAGCTCTCTTTATTGTAAGTGCCGAAATCTTTAAAATCATAACCCAACTGCGCCAAGTATACACAAAGTATGCCCTTCAGCTCAAGTCCGGCGTGATCACTCGCTATTGCCAGCATTATTTTTACCCCCTATATAGCGACGGAGCCGAGCTTCGCCTCAAAATTATTATAAAGCGCCTCGCATGATTCGCCAAGCGGCACTCCCTTGAAAAAAAGCGCGCTCGCGCCCATTACAAAGGCGCGGGTGCCGGCCTCGTAGAGCGCCCGAAAATTCTCGGGGCTGACGCCGCCGTCTGCCTGTATGATAAAATTACCGCGCATCTCTTTTCGCAGTTTTTCCGCCTCTTTTATCTTCGGCAGCATTGCTGCGATAAACTTCTGACCGGGATAACCGATATCGACAGTCATCACCGTCAGCATGTCTATTTCCCCGGCAATATAGCGGATGCTTTCCACCGGCGTTGCCGGACAAAGCACGATACCGGCCTTGCGTCCGGAATCCTTGATCTTTCTGATAATACGGAAGGCCTGATTGCCGACAGTTTCGATATGCAGTGAAATGATATCGGCACCGGCCTCAATCACGCTGTCCAGCACACTGTCAGGCTCGGTGACCATCAGATGCGCCTCTACCGGATGCGCCGCCGCTGTTTTTACCGCCTTGATAAAAGCCGGCGACAACGCCAAATTCTTGGCAAACCTCGCGTCCATGATATCAGCGTGAAAAAGCTGCACATATTTATTTAAAATCGTTATATCTTTTTCAAGATGAAGATAATCGGCGCTCATAAGAGAAGGCGAATATATAATATCCATTTCAAATGATCTCCTGTAATAGTATAATATGATTATACATTAGACGTCCGCCCGGCGGAAATTAATGATCCTTTTTTTATGAAAAAACTTGTTTGCCGCCCGTAAAAACATTAATATTAAAAAATATCAGCATAAAAACCGGAAAATCGCCGTAAAAAGAGAATATATATACAGAACATCTTTTAAGGAGTTTTGTATGCAGATAGAATATTATCTTTGGCTCGGCGATATCGAAGGCTGCGGCGCCGCCGGCGCCTGCCGGCTGATAGAGCATTTCGGCAGCGCCGAAAATGTCTACCGTCTTAAACGGGCGGAGGAATTGAGCGGAATCGAAGGCCTGCGCCGCGATACCGCTGCGGCGATATGCAGCCGCAAGGACATGGAAAAAGCGAAAGCGGAGGCAGATCGCATCTCATCTGCCGGAATCAAGTATGTAACGTATGAGGACAACCTCTATCCGTTTCTGCTTAAACAGATCGCATCACCGCCGCCGGTGTTGTATTATCTGGGCGAAAACCTTTTTCAGGAACATTTAAGCTGTCTGGCGGTGGTGGGAACACGCAGATCGACGCCTTACGGTCAAAGTGTAGCTTACTCTCTGGCCGGCCAGGCCGCCCGCGCCGGTATATGCATCGTCAGCGGACTGGCTGCAGGAATAGACTACTGCGCCCACAGAGCCGCGCTGGAGTACGGCGGCAAAACGATCGCCGTGACCGGCTGCGGACTCAACAGAGTGTACCCGGGAGTGCATAAAGAGCTTTATGAGGATATCATCGCCGAAAAAAGCATGCTCATCTCCGAATTCCGGCCGGACATGCCGCCGCTGAGCGGCAATTTTCCCAGACGCAACCGCATAATAAGCGGGCTGAGCAAGGGTACGCTGGTGGTGGAAGCGGGCGTTAAAAGCGGCTCACTGATCACCGCAGCTTACGCGACAGAGCAAAACCGCGATGTCTATGCCGTACCCGGCAACATCACCGAAGCCATGTCCGCCGGAACCAACAAGCTTATCAGCGACGGAGCAAAACCGGTGCTGAGCATCAAAGATATTCTCGAAGAATATAATATCAACGGCTACACCGCCGATGCGGACTCCGCCGAAGCCGCGGCGGCCGACGGTGCAGCGGAGCTGAGCAGCGACGAGAAAAAACTTATCGGCGCGGTAAAAAGCGGCATACAGACACCCGACGCTCTTTCCCGCCAATTACAGATAGAAACCGCCAAGATCAGCAGCATGATAACTATGCTGGAACTTAAACAGCAGCTGACATATAAAATGGGCAAGCTATACGCAACGTATCAGCGGAGGTAAAATGGAAAAAAGACTTGTGATCGTTGAGTCGCCGGCCAAGGCCAAGACGATAGGAAAATATCTGCCGAAAGGCTGCACGGTCACCGCCACGATGGGGCATGTGATCGACTTGCCGGCCTCAAAATTAGGTATTGATATCGAAAACGGCTTTCAACCGGAATACAAGCCGATAAAGGGCAAAAAAAAGCTTCTGGACGAGCTCAAGAAGGAAATGAAAGGCAAAGATGAGGTAATACTGGCAACCGACCCGGACCGCGAGGGAGAGGTTATCAGCTATCATCTGGCCAATTATCTGGGGCTTGACCACACCGCCAAGAACCGCATTGAATTTCATGAGATCACCGAAAACGCCATAAAGCACGCAATGGAGAACAGACGCACCATCGACATGGACCTGGTGGATGCCCAGCAGGCCCGCCGTGTGCTGGACAGGCTCGTA
>CAZIQU010000247.1:0-2652 GCA_964541445.1 uncultured Lachnospiraceae bacterium
TTTTCCCACCAATAGTAAAACCTTCAAGTACAACCTTCGTTTCAGAAATAGTTAAAGTATTTCCTTCAATAGCATTAGAATTATAGGTCCATTCTACAAGGAGTTTTTCCTGAAGAGATTCTACAAGTTGCTTTGAAAATGGTCTATGATTATCAATCTTCTTCTTTAAAGAATCAATAAGGGTAAAATCATATTCTAAACCAGAGTAATCTTTCTTAATTCTTTCCCTTCCATCTATTGGTTTTGCAGCATCGAAAGGAATGGTCCAGTTTCTACCTATTTTCTTTGCTCCTTCTACCCTTCCTTCTCTACATAAGAGCCTTATTCTACTATCGCTTATTCCCCATTTTTCACTTGCTTCTTTTATACTCATATATTTCATATTATCACCTACATACATAATATACCTATATAGGAACGATGTCAATTCCATTTTCTTATTTGTATTTGTAAATCGGAACTATACACAATCCCCAAGTGTATAGTATTGTCCTATGTTTTATAAAATCTACAAATATTTCTTAGTAAGTACCTATTCATATTCTTATAGGGAAAGTGATTGGATACATTCTACGGCCAGTTGCTTTATTCTTTTCAAGGATGTTCCTTATATAAAATATCTTGACATTATTATCAGTCCTTTCAATTAGTTTTTGAAATAAAAAAAGGCGAAGACTATCGATCATAAGTTGACCGAAGACTTCGCCTCTTTGAGTTTCTATACTTAGTTTCGAATTGATAAAAAATAAATGCATTAAGATTTTTTATCTCAATGCATTTATAGTTTTCATATTTAAATAGTTGTTTATGACTGCAAATTGGAGTTTGTATATTGAGCATTTTTCTCATAATAGGTACTGAATTATTTTCGAGGTATCTTTGATAACTCATCAAACAGATATTCAGAACTTACACCTTCGGTGGATATTTCAATGAGAATGCCATCGTAAAGCACAGAGAATCTCATATTTACACAATTTCTGCTTGGATCATTGGTTTCAGCACGAATATACTCACGCATCTTCAAAATATCTATTGTCAAATCTTCAATTTTGAAAATTGGATTTTCTATAATTTCCCTTGTATCCCTCGGCATACTATCTGCCCATGGAATAGGATAAAGAGACATATCATAAAGTTCTTTTTCCTGCACCGAGACAACTCTATCTTTATCTTGCTCCTTTAGCTTTGAAATTGTGATATTGACATCATCATATCCTTTCGACCAACTTGCAAACAAATAGTCATTGAATTGATTGATAAATCGTGTAGCATCATTAAACAGATAGCTGTTTGGAACTTTCAGCAAATAGGCTCCGAAATCTGTTTCAGCATAGGCTTCATTTTCGGTCAGCTTATCATCACGAAGTTCGGGTACAGTAGGATTATCAAGTATCGATAAATCTGCTTTACCACCTAAAACAATGTCTGCAATTATATTTGTAAAAAACTCTTTGTCAGTTTCCTTTCCTGAGTATTCCACATAATAAGCAACATCATCTATTTTGAAGTCTGCATAGTAAATATAGTTTTGCTCACCTTTACTGTTTTTATCTGTTATATATATACCAGCTTCAATTTCTACACCTTCGATTTCCGAAATGACCGGCTTACCCTCAATTAGATAGCATTTTATAACTTCATTTGGTGCTATAGTGATTTTTACGTCTTTGTCATTAGCATTAAAGTTTGTATTAACGCTAAAAAGCGAAGTAAACTCGACTGTATGAGAATAGTTCACTATGCCATCTATTTGATATTTATTAGCAATATTGGGAAGTAACTTTTTCCCTTGCAAAGAGGTTAATTCTTCCCAAAAGTGACCTTCAATGTAAAGAGCATCTGCTATCTGACTGTCAACATTATTAAAATAGAGCACATACTCTTTGTTGGCATGAGAACCTTCATCACTTACAATAGGTGGAATGTTGTTTTCAGGAGATATCGGTAAATTGTTTAGATAGTTTGACCAAAGCGAAAAAGCAGAAATAATAACTGCAAAGCTTGTAGCAACAGGCAGTACAAACCTAATTGATGATTTTTTGGATTTATGTTCTTCTACTTCCTTGATTAGCCTATCATCAACATAGGTTAATCCTTTTAACAAATCATTTCCCTTCATATAGAAATTCCCTCCATTTCTAAATATGTTTTTAACTTTATTCGTGTTCTGTGAAGTGATGTTTTGACTTTACTTTCCGATACCTTGAGATGGTTTGCTACATCAGATATTGGCTCACAAAGCCAATATCTACGCATAAATATCATCCTATGATCCTTAGATAAAGTATTTAAAAACGCTGTCATGATTTCTCCGATTATTTTATCTTCAAGCTCTGATTCGGCGAGCGTTTCTGGAATACAGTTAGCCAATTCATCAGAAAGGGTAGCTGTTTCAAAATTTCGCTTTTTAGCATTTTTATAATCTAATCTTCCGAAGCACAAATGCCTGCATATTTTAGAGATAAAGGCACAAAAATAAGTTAGATAATTTTTTAGTAGTGTTGGCTCCGTGAGAGTCTATAAACTACTTCTTAATGAAAACAAATAATATTGAAGTCTAAATTGTAACTCTAAACTTCCCTACATCTAACCTGACCACTTGACTATCAAAACAGCCCCTTTGGACTTGTTTCCACGAAGCGATATTTT
>CAZIQU010000248.1:0-942 GCA_964541445.1 uncultured Lachnospiraceae bacterium
ATATGGCAGACATGATAGCGGCAGCCTGTTTCCGCGGCCAGAGCGATATCTCTTTCCAACTGCCTGTATTCGCAGGCGGAAACAATGCCGCGGTGTCCGTGACGGGCGGCGTACTCACCGGCATGAACATAGCCGCCGCAGAGCAGACTGTTATCCTCGCAATGCGACGCGATGATCTTATCAAGTTCAACAGCCTTGAGCATGGCTTCACGCATGACGCTGTCATTCTGTACGCCTTTGCCGTCATCGGAAAAAGCACAGACATACGGCGCCATTCGTTCCATATCGGCGAGGCGCTCCCCGCTTTCGCAGACGGTAACGGCACCGTAGGGCAATACACTGATGAGCGCATCGCGTTTTATTATATCGAGTTCTTTTTGCAGGTTTTCGGCGCAGTCCGGTACAGGGTTAAGATTCGGCATGGCGCATACTGCCGTAAAGCCGCCGCGCGCCGCCGCTCTGCTGCCGGAGAATACGGTCTCTTTATATGAAAAACCCGGCTCTCGCAGATGTACATGAACATCAACAAGACCGGGAATAATAATAAAATCAATATTTTCTTTTTTATTTAATGGCAGTATAAGCTTTTGGGCCTCGTCCGGCCCGAGCTCCGCGGTGCGGTAATCCGTTATCATAGCATTTACCCGAGAATTCAGACTTTCGCGTTTACGATACCTGCGGCAGGAAGCAGCCGAACGCAAATTTTTATAATGATATCATACCATAATGCACATGTCAATGCAAAAATCTGCAAAATACATTTTATAATTACGACAGCGACGCATACCGTGCGGCGGCGATATAGAAAGACAAAAACAGCGAAGGGGCAGCAAAATAGGTTAGTTAGAGGCGTTTTTTAGAATATGCTTATAATAAAATGCCGTACGGCGGTATTCATTGCTTAATATCGTTTATTGACTCTGCAACAAATATCTTGTTAGT
>CAZIQU010000248.1:952-2627 GCA_964541445.1 uncultured Lachnospiraceae bacterium
GAAAGACAAAACTGCAAAGAGCGGCATAAATAAGTAATTTAGAGATATCTTAACGCAGGCCAGCCGCCGCGATTTTCGCGGCGGCTGTTTATGCTTATATTAAGGAAGTCAGAATCGGGCAAATACGGCAGTGCTATCGCTCGCGCTCGGAGACCTTCCATTTATTTTGCGTCTACAAACTATTGCCGGTTACGATAAAGCCCGAACGCCTTCTATGCCGGCAATAAAAACCAAGCCGGAATGACCGTTATTTGAAAATATTTTTTGCCTGCTTCATACGTTCTACGACAGGAACATGGAAGGGGCACCGGCTCTCACAGCCTTCGCACTCGATACAATCCGACGCGTTGGCAGCAAGAGCTTCATAATGCGAGCGCACTGCAGCCGGCACCTCCGTGTGCATACTCGCCAAATCATACAGCTTGTTGACCATGGCTATATCTATGCCGGAAGGACAGGGCGCGCAGTGACCGCAATAGGTGCATTGGCCGTTGCCGTAGGAATGACGGGGCGCGTTGGCAAGAACACTGGCATAATCCCGCTGCGTTTCGTCAGCCGTCTCATAGGCCGCCGCCGCGCGGACATGCTCGGGTATATCGCAGCCGACCATGATGCTTGCCACCGCCGGGCGCGTCAGGGCATAATGCAGGCATTGCACCGGAGTCAATGCAACACCGAACGGAGAAGTGCGAGCGTCAAACAAGCGTCCGCCGGCATAGCCCTTCATCACCGTTATGCCGATGCCGCGCTGCTCGCAAACGCGATACAGTTCTTCCCTTTCCGGCGCGATACCGCCCAGACCCTCGGCATACTCTTCAACAAAATATTGGTTTATATCTTCACTGGGCGGAAGCAGATCGAAGGCGGGATTGACGCTGAACAAAAGCATTTCGATCTCACCACTCTCCGCCGCCATCTTGGCGACCTTGGGGTTGTGACTGCTCATACCGATATGGCGGATCGTACCTTCGCGCTTCAGCGAGCGCACATATTCCATATATTCACCGGAAAGTATGCTCGCAAATTCCGCAGCCTCATCTACAAAATGGATCATGCCCAGATCAATATAGTCGGTTTGCAGACGGTTCAGAAGATCTTCAAAAGCAGGTTTTACCTGAGCCAAATCGCGCGAACGTACATATTGCCCGTTTTGCCATGTAGAACCTATATGCCCCTGAATGACCCAATTTTCGCGATTGCCTTTGAGCGCAGAGCCTATATTGCTGCGCACATTGGGTTCGGACATCCAGCAATCGAGAATATTGATCCCGCATTCCGTGCAGGCATCAATGACGGCCTTCACCTCGTTCGCATCGTGGCGCTCCAGCCACTCGCCGCCGAGACCGATCTCGCTGACTTGCAGCCCGGTCATCCCAAGCTCTCTGTATTTCATTTATCTGTCTCCTTTCTGTCGGGAGTCCCATCCCGAGCATTGAATATGCATGTAATTTATCTAGCAGACTGTTTATTGCCCCTCCGGCATAATAAAACGAAGGGCGCCCGTGTCGTCAATACGGCAAATTTCGCTGTTTTCCGTACCTTTCTGCTAAGCATGCTCTTTTTTTCGTGCCGGCAAGCGAAGAAGACGGAAAGCGGCTGATGATGACATTTTTATAAATCAAAAATAAATATTGAATAGCGCAGAAAATTTAAGCTTTGCGTTTAACTCTTTATT
>CAZIQU010000249.1:0-2604 GCA_964541445.1 uncultured Lachnospiraceae bacterium
ATTCTTGGCTCTGAGTCATTATTTTTTTCTGTTGCACTTACATTGTAAATTCAAGATATAAATAATAAAGCGATAAGCGGAGGAGATAACAATGGAAGAAATTTTAAAGCTGACAGACGAATGGGACAAGGTCTTTCCCCAAAGCGATAAGGTCGATCACGGTAAGATCACTTTTCATAACCGTTACGGCATTACCCTGGCCGCTGACATTTATAAGCCGAAAAACGCCGCGGGCAAGCTGCCGGCGCTGGCGGTGTGCGGTCCTTTCGGTGCGGTGAAGGAGCAGTCCTCCGGTCTGTACGCTCAGACCATGGCGGAGATGGGTTATTTATGTATTGCCTTTGATCCTTCCTATACGGGCGAAAGCGGCGGCACGCCGCGTTATGTTGCCTCGCCGGATATTAACACGGAAGATTTTTGCGCCGCGGTTGATTTTCTTTCCGTACAGGATAATGTTGATTCGGAAAAGATCGGTATTATCGGCATTTGCGGCTGGGGCGGCATGGCGCTCAATGCCGCGGCGATTGATACGCGTATCAAAGCGACCGTAGCCTCCACCATGTATGATATGACCCGTGTTACTGCCAACGGCTACTTTGACAGTGAAGACAGCGAAGCGGCGCGACACGAAAAACGCCTGGCAATGAATGCGCAGCGTACCGCCGACTACGCAAGCGGCAATTACGCGTTGGCCGGCGGACTGCCCGACGCGGTGCCGGAGGACGCGCCTCAGTTTTTAAAGGACTATTACGATTATTATAAAACCAAGCGTGGCTATCATACGCGTTCACTCAACTCCAACGGAGGCTGGAACGTGACATCGTCGCTTCCCTTCCTCAATATGCCCATTCTGCATTACAGCAATGAGATCCGCAGCGCAGTACTCGTCATTCACGGTGAAAACGCCCATTCATGCTATATGGGCAAAGACGCGTACGCTGAGCTGACCGGCGGCAACAAGGAGCTGCTGCTCATACCCGGCGCCGTACACACCGATCTTTACGATAAAACCGACATCATTCCTTTCGCGAGGATTGATAGCTTCTTCAAAAAAAATATGCAGCAATAACAAAAGAGGTACGACAATAATTAAAACAATAGAAAATGAAATATTTGACAGCGAACGCGCACTGTACGCGCTAAAAGACGCGCGGGTGCGAAGCTGCACGTTCGCCGGCCCTGCAGACGGCGAATCGGCGCTGAAGGAAGCGGAAAATATAGAAATATCCGACTGCCGCTTTGCCCTGCGTTATCCGCTGTGGCATGTTAAGGGCTTTTTGATGTGTGATTCCGAAATGAACAGTATGACCCGCGCCGCTCTTTGGTACGCAGCGGACGGCAAGATCAGCCGCTGCATTATCGGCGGCATAAAAGCGCTGCGCGAATGCCGCGATATCGCCGTAAACGACTGCCGTATAAATTCCGACGAGTTCGGTTGGAAATGTGAAAATATCAGTATAAAGTCATCTGAAATCGCCGCGGAATATCTA
Source organism: uncultured Lachnospiraceae bacterium (assembly GCA_964541445.1). GTDB lineage: Bacteria > Bacillota > Clostridia > Eubacteriales > Anaerofustaceae > CAZIQU01. Next base: position 1,491 of record CAZIQU010000249.1, read on the forward strand.
TTGCTCGACAGTAAGAACATACGCGTTGAAAATGTTGAATTTAAGGGAAAGTACTCCTTTCAATATACGGAAAATTTAACGGTGACCGATTCCGTGCTTGATACGAAGGACGCCTTCTGGCACAGCAAAAACGCGACAGTCACAAACTGCACTGTGAAGGGTGAATATTTGGGGTGGTACTCGCAGGGGCTTACGCTCATCAACTGCCGCATTACCGGCACGCAGCCCCTCTGCTACTGCCGTGATTTGAAGCTGATCAACTGCACCATGGCAGATTGTGATCTGGCGTTTGAATATTCCGATGTCAATGCGGATATAAGCGGCAGCATCGTTTCGGTGAAAAACCCCAAAAGCGGTATAATCACCGCTGACGGCTTCGGCGAGATAATCAGGGAAGACGCCGTTACGGAATGTACCGGCAGGACAGAACTGCGCCGAAAAAAATAAAAAGGCCGCTTAGAAAAAGGAGAAGAGTGGAGAGAAGTGGAGAGGAAAAGGGGAAGGAAGAGAGAGAAGAAGGAGAAGCGAGAAATAGAGAACTGACCCCCTTAAAGTAAGGCTACGGTAATCTGTCGCGGACAGCCTGATTCTTCGGCTAGATGGCCTCGCGGCACCCGAGGAATTACCCAAACAGCACAAGAGAACTGACCCCCTTGCCGAATACAGGGCGCAAATACCCGCGGCAGCCGTATTGCGGCGGTATTATCACGGCGTAACGACAACTGCGTCAAGGCAGCAGATCGTATTATTACCCTTTGTCGTTTTTTCGGATATGGCAAACAGACCCTTATGCAGGGTTTTTATTTCATCGTCTTTTATTTGTTGTCGCCTAGCGGCAGTATGACTTTATCACTTTCAGCGGCATCCCGCTCACTCGCGCGATGCGTGCCATACTCACTTTGCGTTCAAGGAGGTAGATGAATATCCTGCGGATTTCCTCATTTCGAAAGAACTGACCCCCCACCCCGATAATCGCCTTTATCTTCTCTGTTTCCGCCGCCACCTCTTTATTATCAACAGTGTAGTCCTCGGCATCCGCCTCATAGCAGCTGTATAACCGCATAAATTCGGTACAGTTTTTCTCGCAGCCGAATGCCGCTCTGATGTCATCGGT
>CAZIQU010000250.1:0-2559 GCA_964541445.1 uncultured Lachnospiraceae bacterium
CCGCCCAAGGAGGGCACGCATTCCTCATGTATATAATCGTTTATATCGCTGCTGAAAAGTATATTGGCACGCGTAGGAAACTCGTCATCGCCCTGCCACAGTATGTATTCCAAAGAGATATTCGCGAATGCGCATATTTTATAAGCGGCGTCGCCGTGCTTTATTCTGCATAGCTTTAATGTCTCACAGGCATGCACAAAATCATCCAAACGGCCGTCAAATGCCGCAGCAAACGGCGTCACCGCCATAGCGATAAATGCTTTTTCAAACGGGGCCGCGCGCTTTATACCGCGAAACGGCACCATATCGGCGCAGGCAGATTTTACTGTCGGCTGCGGCCATAAAACATAGCTTGCAATAATAATGCGGTCACTGACACTTAATTTAAGCACGTCATTCTCGGCGGCGGTCATTTCGCCGGATGCGAAATCAACACTTACCCGCGTACCGAAATAATCGAGGCATACCACATTTGCCGCCGTATCAACGCTGAATCCTTCGCGCTTACAGAAAGTTCCGGCATCCAGCAAACGCAGGCGTTCTATATAACCATCAAGAACAAGACGGTAATTATCGGCCATACTTTTCACGGTAGGCGTCTATCGCCTTTTTCACGGCATCCCGCGCAGCGGCGGCATTCTGCACTTCATCGACAGCGGTGGTCTTGTTTTCCAAGGCCTTGTATACTGTAAAGAAATGCCGTATCTCGGCGCTGACATGCTCGGGAAGCTCGCCGATGTCATTATAACAATTATATGAGGGGTCATGCAGCGGCACAGCAATTACTTTTTCATCGACGCTGCCGCTGTCGGTCATTTTGATCATGCCGATGGGCCGGCAGTCCGCCAATGTCAGCGGCGCCAATGACTCACTGCACAGCACCAGTACATCGAGGGGATCGCCGTCCTCCGCATAGGTACGCGGAATAAAGCCGTAATTGGCAGGATAATGCGTGGAAGTGTACAATACTCTGTCGAGCCGTATCAGACCTGTCTCCTTATCGAGCTCATACTTGTTTTTGCTGCCTTTGGGTATCTCTACCACAGCGGTAAAAGTGCCGGGCGTTATTCGCTCCGGTGATATGTCATGCCATATATTCACAGCGATTTTCCTCCTGAATAAAAAAACTGAGAGCGGTCTCCCGCTCTCAGAATTATATCAGTTTTTACGCCGAAACACTATGCTCCCACATATTCTTTGAAACCTTCATATTTTTCCAGGCTCTTATACTCCGCCCAGACCTCGTCGGTGTTTACTTCCTTGACATATTCCACATATTTGTCCAATATCGGCTCAATTTCCGTTTTTTCGATACCAAGCTCATACAGATTGGCGATATCATCGCGCAGATCGGTCATTATTATTTTGATGTGCGTCAGATATACCGCAGTGTTGCGCAGATTTTTTTCCTGCAGATTGGCAAACCTTATCTTCTCCGTCGCATCAAAGAAATACTTGTTTTTCAATACTTCGTTGTCTCTGTTATCAGACATTTCAATATCCTCCCGTTGTTGCATATGCCAAAGCAAAATAGCCTGAAACAAATGCGTATATATTTCTGTCAATTGAATTATATCATAAAGAATAAAAAAATAACAGGGAAAACGCGTTTATTTGAATAATTTTTTTTATGTATTTTTTATTTTATCAATTTTGAATATTGGATTCACGCTCAAAAGACGGTAATAATTAATTTACTTGCTTACGGAGCACACCGGTGGTATGATATCATAATACAATATGGAAAATAAAATTAAGAAGCGTTTATCTGATATATTGCGAATTTTAGCTGTCGTCTGCGCCTTCGCGCTGATCGGCTGCATTTTCTATTTTCTCCTGAAAAGCGTAATGCCGGGCTTTATTGATGTGGCCAGACGCGGAGATGAAGATGAGATACAGGAATATATCCGCTCGGCAGGCTCCGTGAAGGGCTATCTCATCGCAGGGGCGCTTCAGTTCGTCCAGGTAGTGAGTATATTCTTTCCCGGCGCGCCGATACAGATCGCCTCCGGAATAATTTTCGGCGCCGTTCCCGGTTACCTTACCTGCCATTTAAGTTACCTTTTCGCCAATATGGCGGTATTCGCCATTTCACGCAGCGTGAACCGCCGTTTCGGCATGCAGTCAAAAGATATGGTAGCAAAACAGAAGAAATGGCAGTTCATCAGCAATTCCGACCATCCGGCCTACACGGTCATGCTCGCCTGCCTAGTACCGGTTGTACCAAACGGCATAATACCGCATATGGCAGCGCGTTCACGCGTGCGATTCTCCAGCTTCTGCGTGGCGACAGCCATCGGCAGCGCACCGGCAATATTTGTCATGTGCGCCATCGGCAATAAAATACTGAACGGCGATTTTCTTGAAGCAATTATTCTTTTCGCGCTCATGCTTATAGCCATATATGTGCTTTACCGCCACAGAGAAAAATTCATCAGTTGGGCGGTAGGCAAGATTTCAAAGATACGGGCGCAGCTGAGCGGAAAAAAAGATTGAACGGCGGTTTTTACGGCAGCCGTCAAGCAACATCTGTATAAAATACAGATGTTGTTTTATTTT
>CAZIQU010000251.1:0-2558 GCA_964541445.1 uncultured Lachnospiraceae bacterium
CGCCGGCGGCACATGGATTATTAAAATTTTCATCTCCGCCCGTCTTCATGATATAATTAACCTATTATAATTATGAAAAAAGACGAAACCGGAAAAACCCCGACTTTGAAACTGCTGTCCGCGTTAACCGCGGTCCTTCTGGTACTGTTCATCATCAGTTTGTCGACAGTGCTTACGCTCAATTTCCGCTCGCTTTATTACGCTGATATCGAAAAATTCGACCTTGAATACGAAAGCGGCTTTTCCCGCGAGGTTATCGTCAGAAATTATGACGCGCTCATCGACTATCTTTCCGTCTTTCACCGTGGCCGGCTTATCCTGCCCGATCTGCCCATGAGTGAGAGTGCCCGTATCCATTTTGCCGACACCAAAAATATATTCGTCTTTTTTGAGATTACGGCCATGGCTGTGGCCGTGCCTGCGGCTCTGCTTTCGCTGTTTTTATTGAAAAGAAAAAAGAGGAAGTTTCTCCGCGCCGCCGGGATAACCGCGCTGGCGGTACCGCTGAGCGTAGGGCTGGCGGTCGCGATCAACTGGGACGGCACCTTTGAGCTTTTTCATGAGCTGCTTTTCGCTAATGACTACTGGCTGTTTGACCGGCATACCGATCCGATAATAACCATGCTGCCGGACGAGTACTTTTTGCAGTGTGCCGTCTGTATCTGTGTGCTTATCGCGATAATGAGTATCATCTGTCTTTTTTCGGCAAATTCTGTTATAATAAAAAAGGTACCATGGGGAAATAGGCGTGACGGCTGATAGAAATGCTGCTGTGCCGATTCTCAAGGGACGGTGTCTTATTTTAACAATGAAAAAAAATTTATTTAAGCTTATATCATCTATTTCGGAATTGCCTGCCGCGGCAATGACCGCCTTTTTACCGTCATTGTCTTTTATTTCGCTACCTGCTGCCGCGGAAACGCTGAGTATCGGCGGCGGACTCGAGCTAAACGCGCTGATGGTGGCAGGTATCGCGGCGATCAGTCTGGCCCTTTTCATGCTGGTCATCGTCATTCGCACGAATAGCTCAAAAAAAGAGGTGCTGCGGGAAAAGCAGGAGATAGCCTGGCGCGAGGAATGCTACCGCACCGTGGTGAAAAATTCCGATCTGATCATCTTTGATCTTAACGTTCTCGACAAAACGGTGGAGACAAATGAGAATTTTGATAAATTTTTCGGGCGCGAATTTTCCTACGACGATTATTTCCGACCCGAAAATTGCTACGGTGAGGACGCGGGGAAATTTAACGCTCTGGTGAACGGTATACGCTCCGGGCATACCGTGGAGGAGACCACACTGCGCATCAAACAGGGCAGCGGTCACTATAAATGGTGCCGGCTATCCCTTACCGCCCTTTTCGACACCGATCACCGGCCGGTGCGTGTTATGGGCGTGATCATCGGCGTTGATAAAGAGACACGGGCGCTGGACCGTATGCGGGAGATTGCCCGTACAGATCAGTTGACCGGCCTGCTCAATAAAGCCGCCGTGGAGGAGGATGTGCGCGACGCTATTGCCGCTAATATACATAAAAACGGCTGCGCCATGCTTATCATCGATATTGACGATTTTAAATCGGCCAACGATACCTTCGGTCACGCTTTCGGCGACAAGGTGCTTATCGCCACTGCTGCCGCGCTCAGCGGCGCCTTCCGTTCCACCGATATCATCGGGCGCTTCGGCGGCGATGAATTTATGGTTTTTCTGAAAAATATAGTTGCGGCCGAACAGCTTGACAGAATATTGCAGAAAGTAACGGCTGCGTTAGGCAGTGTGAGGGCGGACGGCGACACTGACGCGAGCTTTACATGCAGCATAGGTGCGGCGCTTGACTTGACGGGTGAAGAGATATACGAGGTGCTTTTTGCGCGAAGCGATAAGGCTCTGTATGAGGCCAAACGCACCGGAAAGAATACCTACAAAATCTGCGCCTGACACAGCCGTGATACCGAAAGGCTGAAAGAAACCGCCTCCCGAATGGAGGTTTTCTTTATTTACAGAGGGAATATCAAAGTCAGGCTTGACTTCATTGCTTTAAAGTGATAATATAGCCAAAATATATTTTGCCATCAGGGGGATGAATACATGAAAAAGTACAATAAGGTCGTTCTCGCCTATTCCGGCGGTCTCGACACATCGGTGATCATACCGTGGCTGAAGGAAAACCACGGCTGCGAGATCATCGCCGTTTCCGCCAATGTCGGCCAGGGAGACGGAGAGCTGGAGGGGCTGGAAGAAAAAGCCATCAAAACAGGCGCATCAAAGATATATATCGAAGATCTGCGTGACGAATTTGTCAACGAATATATCTTTCCGACGCTGAAGGCCGGCGCCAGATATGAAAACACCTATCTTTTGGGTACCTCTTTTGCCAGACCCCTGATCGCAAAGAGAATAGTGGAGATAGCTGTTAAGGAGGGTGCCGACGCTATCGCGCACGGTTGTACCGGCAAAGGCAACGATCAGGTACGCTTTGAGCTGGCGATCGCCGCTTTCGCGCCGTATATGCCCATTATCGCGCCGTGGCGCATTTGGAACATAAAAAGCCGTGATGAGG
>CAZIQU010000252.1:0-2502 GCA_964541445.1 uncultured Lachnospiraceae bacterium
TCGGTAAAAAACATACATATCGGTCGTGCACAAAAATTCATTTATTCAAGAGGAGAGAAATGAAAAAGTTTTTGATTGCACTTCTGTGCGTACTGCTTGTTGTCAGCTTCGCAGCCTGCGGCACCAAGACCGATGATAGCAGCAAAGGCGACGGCGAGGCCACCGGTCTTACCGACGGTACTTACAAATATGCCAGCGGCGTATACGGCAAGACCGGATATATGGATATCGCGGAAATGACCGTAGAAGGCGGCAAGATAACCGCTTTGACGTTTGACTGCTACACCGTTGACGGACAGCTCAAGAGCGATATCGTTGCGGCCGGCAATTATGTCATGACCGAAAACGGACCGACCTGGACAGAACAGGCTAAGGCTGTTGCCGATTACATCATCGCCAATCAGTCTACCGAAGGCATCGCCACGTCTGAAGGCAAGGCCGATACGACCGTTGACGCTCTTTCTACTGTCAGCATCACCGTTACCGGATTCACTGCCGCTGCGGATGATCTGATCGCTCAGGCGACTCCGGGATATACCGCTGAAGCTGCTAAATATACCGATGGCGTTTACAGCTATGAAGGCGCTGAATTCGGTTCTTCCGGATACAAAGATCTTGCGGAAATGACCGTATACGCCGGAAAAGTTGTCGCTCTTAAATTCGACTCCGTTAAAGAAGACGGAACCCTCAAGAGAGACGAAGTCGCCGCCGGTTCTTATGTTATGACCGAAGACGGCCCGACCTGGACAGAGCAGGCTAACATCATCGCTCAGCAGATCGTTATGAACGGTTCCACCGAAGGCATCGCCACAACCGAAGGCAAAGCTGATACTACTGTTGACGCTCTTGCTACCGTCAGCATCACCGTTACCGGCTTCACCGCCGCTGCCGATGATCTGTTCACTCAGGCTGCTGCCAAATAGTTTAAACCTTAAATGATGAAAAAACGGATGCGTAAGCGTCCGTTTTTTTGTGTTTTATTGTCGTACAGATCGTTGTGGAAAATATGAACGGTATGTGCTATAATCAAAGAAAGTCCCGAGTTTATGCTACAGGAGGAAAAAATGAAAGGTACAAAAGGAAATTATTTTCGCACTACCGACGATGCCGTCCTTTATTTTGAGGATCATTGCCCGGAAAAAGGGAAGCCTATTGTCCTTGTCCCCGGTTTTTGCTGCTCCGTACGTTTCTTTGACAACAACATTGAGGCTCTGTCAAAAGATCATCGCGTTATCTCCTTCGATCCCCGCGGGCAGGGTAATTCGTCCAAGGGTCTGCAGGGGCATACTATTGCCCGCAACTGCACGGATATGAAGGAGCTGCTTGATTATCTGGATGTAAAGGATGCCATAATGCTGGGCTGGTCTATGGCCGGACAGTTTATTGTCCGTTACTTCGATATGTTCGGCGCTCACCGCGTCAAGGCTCTCGGTCTTATCGACTGTCCTCTCGGCGCCTGTCAGGATGAGCCTTGGAACGCGCACGGTCTGAAGGGCTTCAATATGGATCTCTTTAATGAGCACTTGGCGATGAGCTATAACGGTTATGACGGCTACTGCACCTTCTTTGCCCATCTTATGTATGACGGCAATGATGACAGCAAGGTGGAATGGTGTGCCAAGGAACTCTTGAAGACACCCGCATGGATAAGCTTTGCCATATACAGCGATATGGTGCTGCAAAACGGCTACGAACTGCTGAAAAAAATAGATATACCCATGGTCTTTTTCGGCGCCGACGGTCAGGTTACGGCCAACGGCAAGGATCTGGCGGCCAAATGGTATCCTCAGGCGGCTGTAAAATCACCTTATAAAGCAAGCTACACATTTGAACATGGCGGGCATGTGTTCTTCGATTGCTGCGCGGCGCAGTTCAATGAACATCTGCTGGCGTTTGCCGATAAAGTATATTCAATGTAATCGTCGCAGCGCATGTCGGTGTCACGGTGCGCTTTAGCGCGCCGTGACACCGACGCGTGGGCGCGCCATAGCCGTGCAATTTGCGACGAGCCGGGGTGTCGTAAGTCGAAGCACAGCTTCGGACTCCACCGCAAAGTGTCGGACTTTTTCGAGAATATGGTCAAGGTCAAAACCATGGGGTCAGATCTCAGAAAAGGGCTTGTATAAGCCAAAAAAGCTAACCTGGTCCGCTTGATGGCAAACGGACCAGGTTAGAAACTATCAGTGCAATTTTTTAGCCTTTAATCTCCAGATTCAACACTCCAAACTCCACACTGCATTACCTTGACCTACCCGCGGCGCCTAATTTTTGAGATCAAGCTACCATGAAATACAAAAGAGGAAGCGCCGACCCGGATGATTGTGGTAATAAGTAAATGCGCCGCGGGATGCGCGATACCGCCCATGGTTTTAAACCAAACGAAATGCGCTTGGCATTTCGTTTGAAGAGGAGCAAATGTGAGGCGCTAAAGCGCCTTGCCTGTAAAGGCGGGCGCGCCATAGCCGAGCAATTTGCGACGAGCGGGCGGTTTCTTTTGCTTCA